>JBHIER010000034.1:0-13168 GCA_046760705.1 bacterium | reverse complement strand
ATCGACGATAGCATAGAGGTGCTCAGAGCTGGTTTGATCTAGCCTTTTGAAGGCGAAGCCATCGATCAGATGATGGCTCACCGAACAGTTATCGGCAGGCTTGGTGACCTAAGGCCTTGGCCAGCATCCCTGAGAGTTTGAGGCGGCGAAGCTGGGAGTCGAGCTGAGCTTGCATGTCCATAGCGGTCTCCTTTCTGGCTTTAGGGTTTGATGAAGTAGTTGGCATCTCGGACAAAGAGCTCTGTCTGCGGGGAGACAGGCAGCGGATTTTGCTCTGTCGATTTGCTTTTCATCATTGGGATACAGCTTTTTCAGCTTGCGAAACAGTTGGGGCACCGCCGGCACGCTCCTGTCCACTTTCTCTTTGTCTCTGGCCTGCCTGACTCGGCACGGGTCAATAAAACAGCCGTAGTGTTCTGCTAAGAGGCCCATGTAGCCATAGTCGATCTGACCCTCTTCGCCAGGGGCTCCCTCAATGCGACAGGTGATGGACTTCGGGAACAGTTCAGCGAAGTGAACCCGGACAAAGCGCTTGAATGTAGTGTAACCGACTGTAAGGCCGTATTTTTGGCAGATGACCTCATAGGCAATCTTTGGTTTGAGGGGTTCAACGGGATCGTTGATAAGAGTTTCAATCTCTTTTAGATGCGGTTTCAAACTTTCGAATCGAGGTTGTGTCCGTTGCCAGGTAACTTCGAATGGTCTTTCGATTCAGCTCCATGGCAGGGGAGATTTCGCTGACGGTCTGGCCATCGTGCCATCGCCTCAGCAGGTGGTACAGATCCACGACCGTAATCCTTTTGTAAGGCATATCCTCCCTCCTTTGTTTGTAGTTCAGACGGAAGGATATACTGCCTTTGCAGCAAAAACAATACCAGGGCGGGGAATTGAGATGACCCTAAACGGGAGAAAGTGGGGAATTATTGTGAGCCTCGACAAAAGAGGGGAGGCCGTCGCCTTTTGACCTCGAATATTTGCCACAGAGCCACAAAAATGGGTTGACAAAGAGATTTAAAAGTGTTATTATTGTGGTGGCTTTTCCGATGAAGGGGCGTTGAAGGTTGGGATTGTACGAATGAGCCTTTAAAGAAAGCAAAAGGTCTGTTGGCATTTTAGAGCTGACTTTGGAAAGGGAGACATAAATGAAAAGAGGGAAGCGGGGATTGAAAGAAAATAGAAAAGGGGTGAAAAAAGGCATCGAAAATACAGACGCTTGGAAAATTGCAGATTGGGAATATTCGGGAATGAGAGCCCAAGACCTAATGCCTCTTCTGCATCCTCCTTTGGTCGGCCAGGAAAGAATAGACTGTTTGAAGGAGATTCTCAGTGATTGTCCCGAATATTATCCAGCACTGTTCGAATTGGGATATAGGAGTATAAACGACGGCAAGGATAAGACAGGAAAAAGATACATGGACAAAGGATTTCAGTCCTTAAAGACCCATTTTTCTAAAAAGTATTTGATAGATGCCTACTATGATGTCTGCGAATTTTTGGAGAAAGCCTTTCGCTTTGAAATGGCAATTGAATATTATAACCAGCTTATGAAAATTGAAGGTGATAAAGCGAATGTGTATGATTATATTAGCTATTGCTATGTCTATCTTGGCGATATGGACAAAGCTTTTGAGGCTGAGCAGAAAGCAATAGACCTAAGTGATTTAAACCATAGATTTTATTGTAACATGGGTTGGGTGGAAATGCTGCGCGGTAATTTGGAGGCTGCAAAAGTAATGCTCGAAAAGTCACTCGAGTTAGACCCAAAAAGCGATGTGACGAAAAATAACTATGAAGCATATAAACTGATCCGGAAGAGCAAGCGATTGAAGGATTGGGAGTCGTACCTTTTGAGAAAGACAGATCATAAGGATCTTGAGAAATTAGAAGAGGAAGATGATATGGAAGCATATGACGAACAAGTCAAGCGCTATAATCGTGATAAAATTGAAGCACTCACACTTGAGGTTGCACGGGATCCCAATTATACACCAGCACATAGACATGACATATTATTCACGCTCAACTACATATTGGACTTTATCGAAGGCCTGCACGGGAGTAAGTTCTTTTTCTATGATGATATACGTACGGTGAGAGATTATTTCAAGCCGATTATGCATAAATTTATATTCAAAACGGGGGATATTGATGAGGAGATATTTGATGATGTATATACTTCTTTATTAAAGTTTTATAAGTTCTTAGAAGAACACAAAGTCGTGTCCGAATACAAATCGCTGGAGAACAAAATGGTCAAATTAAGACCGGAACTTATGGAGAAGATGTTAAGATATAATGAGATACGTCACAACGACGACTACACAGAGGAGGAGAAGGAAGAGATCCGTGGGGAATTATTTGAGGGTGACGATGCCTGGCCATTTTTATGACACAGGTGGCACCAATCTCAGAAGATAAAGGACTGGCTCTAAGAAGCTGCTTCTGGCTTGCCTGCGGTCGATCAAGAATAATCGCAGAATCCCAATCAACCCCCGTCTTTAGATTCTTCCTGACATTTCGAATCACATCTCGTTTCCCAGCTCCAAGAGTCTGCAGATATCGGAGTAATCCCTTCCATGTTAGGCGTTCTCCACTGAAGTCCGGATGTGAGGTGAGCGAATGGAGAGACGGAACTGTTGAACCTGGGGCATGCTCAGTCAATTGGTTCAGGGCCGTTACCGGGTGTTGCTCTCTCTTTGGATCGGGCCGCGGCGAAGACTCCGACGACGTGGACTTTCAGTCTGTCCAGCAGCAGATAGATCGAGGGGGTGACCAGGAGGGTGAGGGCGGTGGAGACGGCCAGCCCGCCGATGATGGCCCGGGCCATGGGGTAATACATGGGGCCGCCGGCGAGCTGGGCTCTGCCCAGGGCCATGGGTACCAGCCCCAGGATGGTGGTTGCGGCCGTCATCAGAATGGGGCGGAACCGGTTTTCACCGCCTGAGACGATGGCCTCCTCGCGGGGGACCCCCTTACGCCGCAACTGATTGATGTGATCGATCAGCACGATTCCGTTGTTGACGACGATGCCCACCAGGACCAGAATGCTGATCCTGGCCATGATGGTGAGAGGAGTACCACTGATAAGAAGAGCCCAGACCACCCCGATGAAGGCAAAGGGCAGAGCGGTGAGAATGGTCAGAGGATGGATGAGAGATTCAAAAAGGGAGGCCATGAGCAGGTAAATGAGAACAATGGCCATAACGTAATTCCACAACATCTGACTCTGCTGCTGCTCCTCCCGTTCGAAGCGCTCGCCCAGGCTCCAGGTATAGCCGGGCGGCAACTGGAGGGAGGACATCTGCTGATGGATCTGCCTGCGGATTCGGCCCAGATCTGTCTGTTTCAAGTTGGCATAGACCGTCGTAGTCGTCTGGCGGTCCTGGCGGCGAATGGTGCGCGGCCCTTTGCGCACGACGAAATCGGCCAGGGTTTGGAGAGAGACCGGCTCACCCTGGCTGCTGAGGAGGTTTATCTTTTCGAGACTTCGGACATCCTTGCGGTCCGACTCCTGCAGTTGCAGGTTCATTTCGATCTCGCCGGTGGCCTCTTTGAACCGGGCCAGCCGTGTGCCCCGCAGGGTGCCTGAGACGGTCTCGGCCACCTGCCGGGCTGATATGCCGTAATTCTTGGCCCGTTCCCGATCGACGACGACCTGGATCTCCTCCTCGCCTGCCTCGGCATCACTCTGAACGTCGGCCAAGCCTTCGATGAGCTTCAGTCTGCGCTCAACCTCCTGTCCAATTTCTGCTAAGGTCTCGCTGTTATCCCCCAGCAGGCGCACCGAGACGGTGGTCTCCCCACCTCCGGTCTGCTGCTGCCGGCCTAAGAGGAGCCTCACACCAGGCAGTTTTGGAAGCCCTTTGCGGATCTCCTCCATAATATCTGGCACTTTTTTCTTGCCGGGCCCCCAGTCGACCAACTTGATGGACGTCATGGCATACTTGCGCTGGTAGTAACTGTAGACCGATTCGATCTCAAACCGGTCTTTGTCGGCCAATAGATACTCTTCAACCCGATCCACCATCCGCTCCACGGTCTCCAGATCGAAATTTTCGTCGATGTAGTAGCGGATGCGGACGAATCGCTGGGCGCTCTCAACAATCTCCTCCTTGCCGATCATCCGGTACGGCCCGGCACAGGTGCCAAGAAGGCAGAAGATGGCCAGAAAGAAGACGATGAGGGCTCGCTTTGTCGATTGGACCGTCCACCGCAGGATTCTGACGTATCTGGCAATGAGCCACGGGATGAGTCTTGACCGCTCCTTAATCTCCCCCTTGAGAAGCCTGGAAGCCGTAAGCGGGATGAAGGTCATGGCGATGAAGAGGGAGCAGAGCAGGGTGAAGGAGATGGCCACGGCAAAATCGGTCAGCCAAACGGTGAGATCGTCCTTCTTGCCGAAGATAATTGGAATGAAGACGATGGTCGAAGTCAGCGTGGCGGCCAGGATGGCCAGCCCCACCTCGTTCACCCCAGCCAGGGTGGCTGGCTGCGCCGGCTCGCCCTGCTGTCGATGGCGGTAGATCGACTCAGTCACCACCACGGAGTTGTCCACCAACATGCCCACCGCCAACATGAGCCCGGTCATGGACAAGACGTTGAGGGTAACCCCAAAGACATTGAGAAATGTGAGGGCGGTGATGATGGAGAAGGGAATGGCCACGGCCACGATGAGGGTGGTGCGGATCTTTCGCAGGAAGAAGAAGAGCACCAGAAAGGCCAGCACTGCTCCAAATAACCCGGCCTTCAACACCTCGTTGAGCGTGTCGATGATCTCCTCAGACTGATCAAGGAAGAACCAGAGGTTGATCCCTTTCATCTCAGGTTCGTTGCCAACTTCCTCGATCACGGTGCGAGCCTTGCGGGTCACTTCGACTGTGTTTCGGCCCGACTCTTTGTAAACGTCCAGGCCGATGGCGTACCGCCGATTGAGATGGCGGCCGTAGTTTAAGACCGGAGAGTCCAATCGGACATCGGCGATCTCCTTCAGTTTAACACCTTTATCAGTGACGATAAGGTTTCCGACCTCATTAAGGCTCTCGTATTTGCCGATGGCCCGCACGGCGTACTTCTTTCCCCCGTCAACCACGTCGCCTACGGAGAGAGAAAAATTGTTGTTGCGCAGGGTGGCCAACAGGCGGCCCACATCGACATTGTAGGCCCTGAGCTTGTCGACTTTGAGGTCTATAAAGATCTCCCGTTTTTCGACGCCGTAGAGATCAACCCTGGAGACGCCGTCAACTCGTTGCAACCTGCGCTTGAGAAGGCGATCCAGGGTGTCGTAGGCGTTGGAAAGATCCCGCTCAGATGAGATGCGCATCTGAAGCACAGGAATGTCGGTAGCGGAGAAGCGGTAGATGTAGACCTGATCGATGTCCTCAGGCAACTCGTGCATGATGCGATCGATCTTCTCTCTGGCTTCTAGCCCCAGGATATTCATTGACTTGCCGTACTCGAAGAAGACATTAATCTGGGAGTGATCGCTGCCCGAATAGGACTCCATGCGCTTGATCCCGCTCATGGTGCCGATGGCCTCTTCTATGGGCACCGTAATATTCTGCTCAACCTCCTGCGGAGTTGAGTTGGGATATGGAGTGTAGATGAAGAGGCCCGGGAACTCGACGTTGGGTAAGAACTCCAGCGGCAGCCGGGTAATGGAGACCGCCCCGATGACGACGAGGCTCACTAAGATCATGACCGTGGTGATCGGCCGCTTTATGGTGAACTGGGGGATATTCATCTGATCGTTCCGACTTCAGGCTCGCCGGTGAAGACGAAGACCGGTTCGTGACACTCTCCTTTAGGTTTTGCGGAATGATCCCGGCTTCCAGACCCACGCTGGGGCAGGCTGAGTGTTTTATTGTGATGTACTGAGCCTTCTATCTCCCCACCTTTTCCAACGCCTCCTTTGCCTGCTTGTGATCTGGATTCAACTCCAGGGCCTTCTCCCACTCGGAGATCGCCAACCCTCTTTCTCCTTTCAGGTCATAGACCATCCCTAAGCGCCAGTGGGCTGAGGCCCAATCGGGATCACTCGGCTTCGGCTTTACCTGCAAATATTTTTGAAAGCACTCCTCCGCTTTCCCTAAGTTCTTTTTTGCGAAGATGCATGTTCTTCCGACTTGATAGAGAGCCGCCATCTCTTCAGGATCGATTTCTAATATCTGTTCAAAAACCTGCATCGCCTCGTCATATCGCTCTTGGCGCTGATAGAAGAATCCGAGCCAGTAATACGGTTCCGTATTGAGAGAATCCAATTGGGTCGCTTCAACATATCTCTGCTCCGCTTCGCCATAGTTTTTTGAGTTTTCATAAATCAGGGCGAAGGCCCGACGCCCCTGCAAAGTATCGTACTCTAAAATCTCCTTGGCCTGTTCTACAGCCTTCTCTTTGCTCCCCCCAGCAATCCCCGGGGCTTGGAGATAATATTGCAACAGATCGAATCTGGCCCCAATGTTTTGGGGATCCAATTCCACTGCCTTCTCAAATTCCCCTTTGGCCTTTTTGGCCCTGAAAAGTGCCTTCAGTTTGCTTCCCTTTTGAGCTTTAAGCCCTATTGCTCTGCCCAGCCACTGGTGGTATATAGAGCTGCTTTCATTAAGCTCAACTGCGCGCTTGAAGGAATCGATCGACCTGTCGTGGTCCTCAAGGGAAAGGTAGAGCTTCCCCAATTGAAAATGTGCCTCAGCATATTCAGGATCCTCTTTCAACAGGAGTTCAAAGACCGCTTTCGCTTCCTCAATCCTTCCCTCTTCCGAGAGTTGCAGTCCCTTCTCAAGATTAGTTTGGGAGCTCGAAGTCCGGGCGGTCAGCAGCAAAACAAGCGCAACGAAAGCAGCTTTGCAGAAACGCATTTTCCTCTCCACTTTTTGCTAATGCCGAAATGGCTGTAGCCGTCAGTTGCCTAACTCTGTGGACAAATTGAGGTGGCCCGACGGCAGAGCTCACAGCCCCAACAATCTGTAGTCTAGGGGCTCCCCGAGCAAATCCAGGCGCTATAAATTACCCCTTTCTATCCACGATCGCGTAGACGATCGGGATGACCACCAAGGTTAACAGAGTCGAAGTCAAAAGCCCCCCGATGACGGCGATAGCCATCGGTGCTCGAATCTCGGCCCCTTGGCCGAAGCCCAGGGCCATGGGCAACAGGGCCAGCACGGTGGTGGCTGTCGTCATCAGAATCGGCCGGAGGCGGACCCGACCTGCTTGAACAATGGCCTCGTACTTGGCCATCCCCTGCCGCCGGAGCCGGTTGATGTAGTCGATGAGGACGATGGCGTTATTGACAACAATGCCCGCCAACAGGATCACACCGATGAGGACGACGACATTGATGGTCTGGCCGGTGAGCAGGAGGGCCGCTACTACACCGATAAGAGCAAGGGGCAAGGAGAACATGATGACGAAGGGGTGAAGGAGCGACTCGAATTGAGAGGCCATCACCAGATAAACCAGAAAGATGGCCAGCAGAAGCGCAAAGCGCAGTGAGGCGAAGGAGACGAGCATCTCCCTGTTCTGACCGGCCAAAGAGGCCGAGAAGGTCGGAGGCAGCGGGACTGAACGGAGCCTCTCCTCAACCTCACCGGAGACACTGCCTAAGTCACGACCGACAACGTTGGCAGTGACGAGAGCTGTCCGCCGTTGGCCCAGCCGATGAATCTGGCTGGGACCGATGTCCACCCTCACATCGGCCACGGAACTGAGGTTGATGGGCACCTGATCCTGCGGATTGATGATCAGGTTCCTGATCCGATCGATGGTGGCCCGGTTCCCACCGATCGCTCTGACCAGAATGTCGATCCTGCGCTCGCCGACGGCAAACCTCGACGGGATGTTACCTCTTATTCTATTCCTCACCACCTGAGAGATGTTGTAGATGTCGAGTCCGAGTGCGGCCACCTTCTCCCGATCGAAGACGATCTGGACCTCAGGGTTGCCTGCCTCAAGGTTCGACTGCAGGTCCGTCAACCCTTCAACAGGACTCAAGGCCGTGACAATTCGATCGGCACTCTCCTTCAATTGATCGATATCGTAACCGACCACCTCAACTTCGATGGGTGTTTTGAACGTGAAATAGGTGGGAGTCTGAAATTCTGCCTCCGCATCCGGCACTCTGAACAGTTCCTGTCGAATCCGCTCTCTGATCCGAACCTCAGCCTTCTTGTCCGTGGGGTCCTTCATGACGACCTTCAATTCGCCGTGGTTCTCACCCTCCAACCCCGTGTCGGCGGTCATTCGATTGCCGGTCCCGACGATGCTGTAAACTCTGGCCACCCGCGGGTCGTCCCTGATAGCCTCTTCGATGCGACCCAGAAGCCCATCTGTGACATCGATAGGTGTCCCCACGGGAAAGTCAACGGCCAGGGTGAATTCACCCTGAGAGAACTGAGGGATGAGCTCCATTCCGAGAAAAGAGACGGCCATCAGTGAGGCGAAGAAGATGAGCAGTGCGGCTGTCAGCACTGTAAGTTTGTGGCCCAAGGCCCATCGAAGAAGGTGTGGATAGCTCTTCGATATGGCCGGAAACACCCTGTCAAACCCACGGAGCAGCACCTTCAGAAGGAGTAAAAGCACAACAGCCAAAGGGACGGCCAGGGCAAAGAGCTGAGGTCTGAGCCCCGGCCCGGTCAGAGCAAACAAGATGAGCAATCCGATGTAGGCCAACAGGAATGGGCCCAGCTTTCTCCCCACCCACCTACCCCCCACTACGATGAGGTAAAGCCCATTCGTGAACAGAAAGACGAGCAGGGAAAGAGCCATCGAGACGACAAACCGAACCAGGGAAAAGGGTGGCTTGAGAACGTCCCAGGGGAGGCGAAAGATGGGAATACACAGTCTCACCATCTGCCGCAGAACAAACTCAATCGGGATGAGGGCCCTCTTGTAAGAAGTGATGAAGAAGAATTTTGCGCGCGTCGCTCTGCTTCCCTCAGCTCTGGCTGGGACGCGACAGATTGTTCTGACCTGGCCCGGATGGCTCTCCGAGAAGAGACGCTTCGTCTCCCACCGGTCTTCTGCACTGCATACGACTCCGTTGTTGAGGAGGGCTACGAACTTTCCTCCGTATTGATCGACCAACTCCTGCCAGTGCTTTCTGAACCAGATCTTCTCTCGACTCTTGACAGTGTGTCTTTTTTCGGCCTCTTTCACCCATCGGGCCTCCTCTACAAACCATCCGGGTATCTCTCTCAGAAATCGGATAAGGAGGTAGAAAGGCAAGAGAACGAAGAAGGGCCAACTGCGCTTGTGTCCGTACTCTGTGGTGGTTCGTCCTACCCAGCGCAGGATTGACGAGTGGTACCACAGCCACAGTCCGATGGTTTTCAGCCCCTCCCACAGGAGACGAATAAGATAGATGAGGAAAAATCGCAGGCTCCATATGAGCGTGAGGAACCAACGGATAATGAACAGTCTTTCTTGAGAGAACGCTCGCGGCCCCATCTTCTGAATATGCGCTCTGGTCACTGACAACAGCCATACATTCGTGGCCCGCACCTTTTCAGCCCTTTTCCGCTCGCGGGATGCTATCATGGGAATGAGCGTCAGGGCGATGATGAGGGAGACGATGAGGGAGAAGGTGATGGTCAGGGCCTGGTCTCTGAAAAGTTGGCCGGCAATGCCTTTGATGAAGATGATGGGAAAGAAGACACAGATGGTGGTCAGCGTTGAGGCGATGACGGCTGTTCCCACCTCCCCGGCCCCTCTGTTGGCCGCCTGGAGAAGGCTGTGCCCCTCCCCGCGATAACGGTCGATGCTTTCTAAGACGACGATGGAGTTATCTACGAGCATACCCACACCCAGGGCCAGCCCCCCCAGGGACATGATGTTCAGAGTCACCTTTCCAAAGTACATGGCCAAAAAGGTGGTGATAACCGAGGCTGGAATGGCAAAACCGATGATGGCTGTACTGCGCAAACTTTTCAGAAAGAAGAAGAGAACGATCATGGCCAAGAGCATGCCGATGATGGCTGAGTCCCGCACCTCGCTGACGGCCCTCTGGATGAAATGGGATTGATCGGAGATAGTGGTCAGTCTCATGGAACCCAACAGCTCCGGAGTGTATTCCCGGAGCCGCCGAGCCACCCGTTTGGCCACAGCCACCGTGTTGGCATCCCCTTCCTTGTAGATGGCAATCTCTACCGCTTCCTGACCGTTGATGCGAGTGATGGCATCTCTCTCCTTATGGGATTTCGATACGGTGGCCACGTTCTTGAGATAGAACTTGATGCCCTTCCTGACTCCGATGACGACCTCTTCAATCTCGTCCACCCGTTTGAACTGATTGAGGGTGCGGACCAGGTATTCGGCCGTGCCCTCCCTGAGGCTGCCGCCGGAGAGGTTGACGTTCTCCTGGGCCAGTCGCTGGGATATTTGGGCGATGCTGAATCCCATTTGGGCCAGCCTGCCCTCGTCCACCTCGATGTGGATCTCCTCCTCCAGGCCACCGCTCACCTTCACCGCCGCCACTTCAACCGTCTCCAACTCTTTCTTCAGGTGCTCTTCAGCGAAGATACGCAACCGGCTGAGATCTTCCTCTCCTGAAAGTCCCACCAGAACAATGGGATCGTTGGAAGGATCGAAGCGGAGCAGGATCGGCTGTTTCACCTCACGGGGAAGGGTGATGATGTCCAGCTTCTGCCGAACCTCCAGGGCCGCGTTGGCCATGTCAGTCCCCCACTGGAATTCCAGGACCACGTCCGACCATTCGGACCTGGAGATTGAGCTGATGCTCACCAGCCTTCTCACCGTGCCCACCGCTTCCTCGATGGGCTTGGTGACCAGATTCTCGACTTCGGCCGGGGCAGCCCCCTCGAACTCTGTACGAACTGTCAGCGTCGGATAGGTCAGCTCAGGCAGAAGGTGCACCCGCAGCCGCTGCAAGGAGACGATGCCGAAGAGGAGCACCGCCAGGGTAAACATGGCCACCGTCACCGGGCGCCTTGTCGAAAGTTCAATGATCTTCATGGCTTTCTTCGAAAGATACAAGGAAGATCAATAGGGATATGACAAAATACGCCATAATTTCCATTTTCTCATCTGCAAAAGGTCCCGAGAATTTGTAGTGTAGGGGCTTGTCCCCGTAGAATTTACGCCCACAAGGGGCTACACTACGTCTGCAGAGCACCGAATCTCTGAATTTGAAAGGCCGCGATTTCGTGACTATCAAGAAGTGTTTCATGTGAGACATTAAGGAGATTCCGTTATCCTCCTGTCGTCGGGACCGGAGTGACAGGTGTAATGAAATTATTCAGAGAGGTAGGCTGAATAGTCACCCCTAATTACCCCTACTTATGGCAGTTCAATAATCTCCACCTTTGTACTGTCTTTGAGTCCGCTCTGGCCGATGGTGATCACCTGCTCCCCCTCTTCGAGGCCACTGAGTATCTCCACCCGGTCTTCGTCGTCGAATCCGACTTCAACCATTCTCTTCCTGGCCAGGTTGTTGGCCACAACAAAGACTGCCTGTTCGCCGTCGTCTGAGACCAGAGCCCGTTTGGGAATGACCACCGCATCGGTCCGGGTCTCGGTAATGATCTTAAGCCGGCAGAACATCCCAGGTTTGAGGGAGTCTCTGCTCCCCCCCACCTCGATAGTAGCCTTCACCGTTCCGCTTGTGGGATCGACCACCGGGCTGATCCGAGCCACCCGGCCCTGGTGCAACTCGTCACCGTCTGCGTCGATAAGGATTTTGACCGGCTGGCCGACCTTCAATCTTCGCATCTTACTCTCCGGTATGAAGACCACGGCTACAAGGGGGTCGAAGTTGGCCACGGCGAAGACCTTCTGGTTAGCGTTCACCTGGTTGCCGATCCGGATGAGCCGCTCGGTGATAACCCCTGAAATTGGGGCGGTGATGGATGAATACTTCAGATCGAGCCTGGCCAGTTCGTAGACCGATTTTTGAGACTCCCACTGGAACTGGATGTTCTCGTACTCTTCCTCGCTGATCAATTCTTTGGCGAAGAGGTCTCCGGCCCTTTTGAAGTCGGCCTGCAGTCGATTGAGCTCGGCCAGGGCCTGTTCCACCTGAATCTTGAGCCGCTCGTCGTCCAACCGGGCCAGGACATCGCCCTCCCTCACCCGGTGGCCCTCCTCGACGAAGATCTTCTCTACCAGCCCCGACACTTTGGCCACAACGTCGGCCCGTCTCTCGGGCTCCAGGGTGGCTGTAGCCACAAGGTGGGAGGAAACATCGCCCCGCTTGGCTTTGGTTGTCTCCACAGGGACCGGGGGCAGCTCATCGCCCTGCGGCCGTTCCTCCCTTTTAAAGGCCGCCTGAGGCATTGACGATGTGTCGTAGTCGACCTGGACCGCCAGAGAGCTGTCGACCTCAAAGCGCACCTGACCCGTGGAGTCGTACAACTCAACAGTCAGGGGGAGCTTCTTCCGATCGCTCAAGGTGAACTCATCGGCCCGAAGCGTTTTTGTGTATGCATCCTTCTCCGATCTTCCCTTCACTTGCCACGAGTCGGTCCAGATGGTGTCGCCGGTCGTTCTGGAGATGATCTTCGCCTTGACGTCCACCTCGGCCTTCGGTGATGAGGCATCGGCATCGATGCGCAGGTCGAACTTTTCTACATATCGGTCGTTGTTCAGGTCTGTGGTGTTGACGATCGATGGGCTCTGCTCACCGAACTCAGCCCGGAATTGAGGGTTGGAGTCGTCATCGTCAACGAGAATGCGCAATGTGCTGTCGGCATCAAACCTGTGGATCCCCGTGGAATCGTAAAGTTCGATCTTCAGGGCGATTTTGGTTGGCCCGGTCAGGTGAAAATCTTCGCTGCTCAGGGAAACTGTGTGAGCGTCATCGGTAGATTTCCCCTTCAACTGCCACACATCCGACCATATAGTGTCGCTCGTTGCCGCTGAAATGATCCTCGCCTTCACGCTCAGAGTGTCCTCCTCCGTCTGACCATTGGCGTCAATACGGAGGTCGAAACGGCCGAAAGAACCGTCCCTGTCCTCATCGATCCTGTTAACGATAGCGTTACCCGGCCCCTGCCCCTTTTTGCCACAGCCTCCCCCAGAATAGATGAGCAGAAGGACGAAGAGTGGAGGTACCCCCCAAGATATTTTTTTCGATAACACGTCGCTTCTCCTTGTTTCTGTGATTTTTTTTAGAAAACGTGCCCAAATACCATTTTTACCTTCTTTTTCAAGTTGCAAA
>JBHIER010000033.1:0-13334 GCA_046760705.1 bacterium | reverse complement strand
TTCGTAATGGGGGAGTATTTTTTCCTTGACTCAGCCCTTTTTAAAGGTGTAGCCCCTTGTGGGCGTAATTTACTTGTCGGGTGTTTCCTTCGTAAAAACCCGACCTACTTTTCTCTCTGAGAGGTACATCGGAATCTGTCGATTTCCAAGACTGTCAAGGCAGTTCCTGGGTGATCTTGGAGAACTCGTCGAAGGGGATGGCCCTCCAGGTCTCGGTGTTCACCTCCCCGTCAGCGCTGATCATGGCCACGAACTTGAAGATCGCCCTCTCGTCCGGGGCTTCGACCACCAACAGATAGTCGCAGGGACCGAGGGTGGCATACATGTCGATCAGTTTGACATCACAGGCCTTCATGGCCCGCTGGGTGGTGGCGAAGCGCTGGGGGGCCTCCTTTATGTTCTCCTTACCCTCTCTGCTCAGCTTCATCAGCATGATATATCGGATCACATTCGTACCCTCCTGAACGTGCATTCACATTTCCCCTCTGGTGAGACCGATTCTGTCTCCCCACGCTTCAGAGGTCGCCATTCGGCGATATTCTCAAAATGGACCTCGGCCCTGGGCTCGGCGGTCCAGAAGACGTTCGAATCGTAACTCCACTCCAGGTATTCCGAATTGCCGCCGCCAAAGGTGGTCAGCAAAAACCGATTTGACAGGTGGCCGATACTGTCTGCCTGATCTCTGGGCAGATCCTTGTCCCCACCCTGGGCATCCCAGTGGATCCAGCCGTAATTGGGCAGGTAGACCTGGGCCCAGCGGTGGAAGTATTGGTCGTAGGAGGCGTCGTCACCGCGAACGACCACCGACCCGACGTACCTGGCCGGAACCCCGGCCGCCCGGCACATGGAGATGAAGACAAAGGTGTACTCCGAACAGGAGCCCGTGCCCCGCTTCAGCACCGTCGGGGCCACGTTCCAACCGCCGGCCAGCTCGTATCTCATGTGGGTCCGGATGTGATCGAAAATTTTGCGCACGATCCAGTACGGGCTGCTCTCGTCGCCGACCACCTCCTTCACCGTTTGCTGAATATAAGGGTCGTTGATGGCGTACTTGTCCTCATCCACCAGATACATCTCCTTGAGCTCCTCGGGAATGTCGGCCAGGGACCCTACTTGATCCGGGAAAATGAAATATCGGATGTCGTAGATTCTGGCTGTGACCTTCATGCTCGGAGAGACAATCTGGCCTGGGGCTATGTCCTCGAAGACAAAGTGGGCCAGCTCCTGATTCCAGCGGTCTGTGAGCATCTCAATGGGCTGCGGATCAAACTCGATTTCGCCCTCCAATTTTTGGGACTCGCAATCTTTGGGAATGGCGAAATAGAAGTCGGCCCTCTGAACGAAACCGGTGCCAAAATTTTTCAACTGGTGAGTAAACTCCACCTCCGCATACCGCTCGTCACTCACGGCATAGTGTTCGCCATCCCGAATCACCAGTTGGGAGAGTATATTTTCCTCGTAGTCACCGTTCCAGAGGTACGAGCCGTCGTAGGCCAGGCCCCAGGCGTACGGCCCGGGCGAATCGAAGAAGAAGAGGACGGCCCCATTCTCCGGCCAGACCATGTAGATCTCGTTTTTGATCCGATCCGAGACCCACAGGTAGGTACCGTCGTAGGCCAGGCCCTGCGGGTTTTGGGTTGGGGCCTGGATGGAGACGATGGTCGTTCCGTCCTGGGGGCTGATCCGGTCGATCTTTCCCTTTCGGTAATCGCTGACCCAGAGGTATTGTCCGTCCCAGGTCAGGCCCATGGGGTTCGACACCGGTGACTCGACCGTTCTGACGATGAGGCCGCTCTCAGGATCGATCTGAAAGATCTGTCGCTTTTCGGAATCGACGTTCCAGAGATATCGGCCGTCCCAGGCCAGTCCCATGGGCCAGAACCCGGGCGAGGGGATGTGGGAGACGATCGCACCGTCCTCCGGGTCGATGCGATAGAGCTGGTCCGCCTTTCGGTCGGCCACCCAGAGAGACTTTCCGTCAAAGGTCAAGCCGGTGGGACAAGGTCCCGGCGACGGGGTCTTCGACACCACGTCCCCAGGCTTTGCCAGAACAGCCTGGGGCAATAGGACAACAACAGCGAAAATAAAGAGAGCCCTTCTCATAGCCTCCTCCTTTCTCCAAAGGTCTGCTCCCTCCAGATAGAGCCTGAGGGAAAATATACTTTTTACGGATACAATCGACAAGCAATTTCTTCTTCCTGTCATTTTTCCCGACACTTGGTAAATGGCACTCAGAAATTATCGTTATGATTTTCACGATATCTTCATTATTCGGTTGACAGGTGTGATAAAAAGTTGTATATTATTAAGCTCCGAGTTGGGACATTTTTCAGTACCTCAATTATCGCCGCAACCTTACTTCAGGAAAGGAGGTCTTAGATGGTCACACTTCAGGAAAAGCTGACTCAGCAGCTACCCGGCCTGCGGGACGACATCCGCACCTTACTTAAGGAACATGGTGCCAAGGTCATCTCCGAAGTGACGGTGACGCAGGCATACGGTGGAATGCGGGGTGTCAAATCATTGGTGTGCGACACCTCCCTTGTCGACCCCGAAAAGGGGCTCATCATTCGGGGTATTCCCATTGGGGACTTGACGGACAAGCTGCCCGAAGAGATTTTCTATCTCCTTTGCACCAGCGAGCTTCCCGATGGGGAGGCGCTGAAGGCCTTGCAGAGGGATCTGAGGGATCGATCGGCGGTCCCCTCCTACGTCTGGGACGTTCTCAGAGCTATGCCCAAGGACTCTCACCCGATGGTCATGCTGAGCACTGGTATCATGGCCATGGAGAAGGAGTCCGTCTTCAGGAAGAAGTATGATGAGGGGATAAAGAAGGATCAATATTGGCTGCCCATCCTGGAGGACTCGCTCCAACTGATCGCTAAGCTGCCTGCTCTGGCCGCAGGCATTTATCGGATTCGGTTCAATAAGGGCGATCTGATCCCATCGGACCCGAGCCTCGACTGGGCCGGGGACTATGCCCACATGCTCGGCATTCCCGACCCCTCGGGTGAGTTCGCCAATCTCATGCGGCTCTATCTCACCCTCCACTGCGACCACGAGGGTGGGAACGTGAGCGCCTTCACCAGCCACGTCGTGGCCTCGGCCTTATCAGACCCGTACTATGCGGTCTCAGCAGGCCTGAACGGGCTGGCTGGACCCCTCCACGGGCTGGCCAATCAGGAGTGCCTGAAGTTCGTGCTGGCTCTCAAGGATAAGTACAACGGAGTCCCCTCAGACGAGGAGTTGAAGAAGTTCACCTGGGACACCCTCAACAGGGGTCAGGTCATCCCGGGCTACGGCCACGCTGTGCTGCGCGTGACCGATCCCCGATTTACGGCCTTTCATGGCTTCGGCCAGCGCGTCTGCCCGGAGGATGAGGTCTTCCAGATCGTGGACAAGCTCTTCGCCGTTGTTCCGGATATTTTGAAGGAACAGGGGAAGGCCAAAGATCCCTATCCCAATGTGGATGCAGGGTCCGGGGCTCTCCTGTACCACTTCGGCATGACGGAGTTCGCCTACTACACGGTCCTCTTCGGCATTTCGCGAACCCTGGGCTTCTGTTCCCAGATGATCATTGAGCGGGCCCTGGGAATCCCGATCACCCGGCCGAAGTCGGTGCAGACCGACTGGATCAAAGCCACCGTGGCCAAGATGTGAGGTCTTTCACCTTATCACCCCACAGAGAGAGTTGGCTTCACGTAAGGATGGAGACGGGTCGGATGATCCGCCTCCTTTTGGTAAGGGCTGGTGATCATGGAGCCAGGTCTCTGGCCCTGAAAAGAGGATATCACATGGAATAGAGGAAGGAGGGCGCGAAGGAGTGGCCAACATTGTGCAGAAGCTGATTGGTAGCCATCTGGTCGAAGGCGAGATGGCCCCTGGGCAACCTGTGGCCATCAGGATCGACCAGACCCTCACCCAGGACGCCACCGGCACCATGGCCTACCTCCAGTTTGAGGCCATGGGTATCCAGCGGGTCATGACGGAGCTTTCGGTCAGTTTCATCGATCACAATACCCTCCAAGAGGGCTTCGAGAACGCCGATGACCACCGCTACCTCCAGACGGTGGCGGCAAAGTACGGTATTTATCTGTCGAAGGCGGGGAACGGTATCTGCCACCAGGTCCATCTGGAGCGGTTCGGCAGGCCGGGCAAAACCTTGTTGGGCTCGGACAGCCACACGCCGACGGCCGGGGGGATAGGTATGCTGGCCATCGGGGCTGGGGGACTGGACGTGGCCGTGGCCATGGGCGGCGGCGCCCTCTATCTGACCTGCCCGCAGGTGATCAAAGTGAACCTGAGCGGTCGGCTCAAACCGTGGGTCGCGGCCAAGGACATCATTCTGAAGATATTGGAGATACTGACCACCAAAGGCAACGTCGGCACTGTCATCGAATACGGAGGGGAAGGGGTTGAGAGCCTCTCCGTTCCTGAGCGAGCGACCATCACCAATATGGGAGCTGAATTGGGCGTGACCACATCGGTCTTTCCCAGCGACGAGATTACAAGAGAGTTTTTGAAGGCCCAGGGTCGGGAGGCGGACTGGAGCGAGCTTCTGGCTGACCCTGAGGCCGAGTACGATCGGGTCATCGATCTGGATTTGGGCGAGGTGGTGCCCCTACTGGCTCAACCCCACTCTCCGGACAACATTTGCCGCGTCTCAGACATAGCCGGCATGAAGGTCGATCAGGTGTGCATCGGCAGTTGCACCAACTCCTCCTTCAAAGATCTGATGACTGTGGCCAAGGTCCTTGAGGGAAGAAGGGTCCACTCTGAGGTCAGCTTCGTTGTTGCCCCTGGGTCCAGACAGGTGCTGCGGATGATCGCCGACAACGGCGCTCTGTCAACCCTCATCTCGGCCGGGGCGCGGATCGCTGAGACGGCGTGCGGTTTCTGCATCGGCAACGGAATGGCCCCCCAGAGCAACGGGGTAAGCATTCGGACAAACAACCGAAATTTCGAGGGACGGTCCGGAACGAAGAGCGCCCAGGTGTACCTGGCCAGCCCGGAGACGGCGGTGGCCTGTGCCCTGAAGGGCATCATCACCGACCCCAGGGATTTCGGTGAGGAGAACTGTCCGACCATCGACGTACCTGAAAAGTTCACCATCGACGACAGCCTCGTCCTTCCTCCCGCTGATGAACCCGAGAAGGTGCAGATCTACCGGGGGCCAAACATCGGACATCCGCCGCTCAATGAGCCCCTGCCGGAGAGGCTGAAAGGTGAGGTCACGCTCAAAGTCGGCGACAAGGTCACCACAGATCACATCATGCCAGCCGGGAGCAGGCTCAAGTATCGATCCAACGTGCCAAAATACGCCACCTTCGTCTTCGAGCCCGTTGATCCGACCTTTCCGACCCGATGCATCAAGAACAGGGAGGCGGGGAGGCACAACTTCGTCTTGGGCGGCCTGAGCTACGGCCAGGGATCTTCACGAGAGCACGCCGCCCTGTGCCCCATGTACCTCGGAGTGAAAGCCGTCATCGCCAAATCCTTAGAACGCATTCACACCGCCAACCTGATAAACTTTGGAATCCTGCCGCTGACCTTCGCCGAGGAGGCCGATTACGACGGGATCGAGCAGGGCGATGAGCTGGAGATTCCGGATGTCCGGCAGGCGTTGACCGATCACCGCCAACTGAAGCTCTTGAATAAGAGCCAAGGCAGGGAGCTCGCTCTGCGGTACGACCTGAGTGAAAGACAGAGAGAGATCATCCTGGCCGGGGGATTGCTAAACTACACTAAAGCCGGAGGGAAGTGAGTACCTTTGTCGTCATTTTGTAGGGGTGTAGTGTGGGGCCTTATGCCCGTGAAAGTGGCACTCCAATTGTACGGATATTCAGAGGATATGATGAACGTACGCCCAGAAGGGCTACCCTACATTTTCCAAACCGGAATGGTGGAGCCAATACGGGCGGGAGTCACTCGCGATGACATGAAAATTGGAACTCGGTCAATCCTCTGACAAATACGAGGCAATCTTAAACGAGAGGAGGAAGTATGGGCAACGACGTCATTGAGAGGGCCAGAAAACACTTTGAGACCCTCGTCACCGAACAACTGGAACGGGTGGAGCGGATGAAGCAGGCCGAGGATTGGATCGATTACGGCACACTGAGGCCCATTATTGTCGGTGTCTGCTGGGGAGACGGTATCGGGCCCATCATCTCTCAGGAGGCCCAGCGGATTCTCGAGTTCCTTCTCGAGGATGAGCTGAAGGAGGGGAAGATCCGGTTCCGGACCATAGAGGGGCTGACCATTGAGAACCGGGCCAAACACAAGAAGGCCATTCCCGACGACGTGCTGGAGGAGATCAAGGCCTGCCACGTCATTCTCAAGGCCCCCACCACCACCCCTGAGAGGGGGGGGCCGTGGCCCAATATCGAGAGCGCCAATGTGGCCATGAGGCGCTGCCTGGACCTGTTCGCCAACGTGCGGCCGGTGAAGGTGCCCAAGGAGGGGATCGACTGGATCTTCTTCCGGGAGAACACCGAAGGGGCCTACATCCTGGGCAGCAGAGGAATCATGGTCACCGAAGACCTGGCCTTCGATTTCAAGGTGATTACCCGTCAGGGGGCCGAGCGGATCATCCGCATGGCCTTCGACTATGCCAGGAAGAACAAAATCGACAAGGTCACGGTGGTGACCAAGGCCAATGTGGTCAAGACCGCCGACGGGCTCTTTTTGGAGACCGCGGGTCGGATTGCCGAGGAGTACCCGGAGGTGGAGTGGGACGCCTGGTACATTGACATCATGACGGCCAAGTTGATCGATCCGAAACGGAGGACCCAGTTCCGTGTCTTTGTCCTCCCCAATCTATACGGCGACATTTTGACCGATGAGGCGGCCGAGTTTCAGGGCGGTGTAGGAACCGCGGGCAGCGCCAATATCGGCAAGCGCTACGCCATGTTTGAGGCCATCCATGGCACTGCCCCGCGCATGATCAAGGAAGGCCGGGGTAAGTATGCCGACCCGAGCAGCCTCATTCGGGCCGGGGCGATGATGCTGCGCCATCTCGGCTTTGGGGACAAGGGCGAGAAGCTCGAAATGGCCCTCGACATCTGCGGCCAGTACGAAAAGAGACTCACCATCACCGGCCGGGAGACCGGCTGTACAGGGGTAGAGTTCGGGGACTACCTCATGGAGACCATGAAGGACACGAACCTGAAGGAAAAATGGAGTTCCTACGTGGGATAACCATCCATTGGAGAGACAGGATTCATCCTAAGTTTAAGGAGGTTGAACCATGCTGAACAAGATCGGACTTATTGGTGGCGGAAATGTCGGCGGAGTGCTGGCCCAGGAGCTCTTCCGGCGGAAGCTGGCCAAGACCGTGGCCCTGATGGACGTCAAGGAGCCGGACCTGGCCAAGGGCAAAAGTCTCGATATTGCTGAGGGAACCCCTATCATGGGGAGCGATGTGGCGTACACTGCCGGCAGAGAGTACGACGTCCTCGAGGGCTCTGAGCTCATCATCAATACGGCCGGAGTCCCCCGCACCAAGCGGCCGGACGGTACCATCCCCAGCCGGGAGCAGCTGCTGGCCACGAACCTGAAGATCACAGATCAGGTGGCCGACGGCATTGGCAGGTACTGCCCTGAGGCTATCATCGTCTCCATCGCCAATCCGCTGGACGCCATCGTCTACCGTCTCTATCAAAAACTGAACCCACGTAAGAACAAGCTGATGGGTATGGCCGGAGCCCTCGATTCCTCCCGCTATCGGTACTTTGTAGCCGAGGCTGCCGGAGTCTCTGTGGAGAACGTCGAAGCCATCGTCCTCGGCGGCCACGGCGACGCTATGGTACCTGTTCGGAGTTGCTGCCGCATCGCCGGCATGCCGGTAGAGAAGTTCCTCGATGAGGAGAAGTTGGCTGAGATCGAGATCCGCACCCGGAAAGCAGGCGCTGAGGTGGTCGGGCTGCTGGGTGTCGGCTCGGCCTTCGTCTCACCCTCCTGGGCGGCTCTCGATATGGTCGAGGCTATCGTCTTGGACAAGAAGAAGATCATCCCAAGCTGTGCTCTTCTTGAGGGAGAGTACGGGGTGGACGGCCTCTTCGTGGGCGTGCCCGTCCTGTTGGGCAAAAACGGAGTGGAGAAGGTCATCGAGGTCGACCTGACCGATGCCGAAAGAGAGGCCTTCCAGAACTCTGTGGCTGCTGTCCGAAGGACCGTTGATGAGGTCAAAGGGATGAGTTGATCTCACAAAGCTCTATTCAGACGACGACGCCCGGATTGGCCTAGGCCTGATCTCCATACCCCGGCGAAGGTAAGGTGTGCTCCACGTTTGAGGAGTTACCGCTTCAGCGGTTTATGGCCTCATAAACCCGTAAACGGGCAGCTCTGTTGGTTAACCTTTCTCCAATTTATTTTTCCCTCTGGCCTTCCAATCCTATCCGCCTTCTTATGCCCCCTCATTCTCTGCGATCGGCGGCCAGAATCTCTATTTTTCTCTTGACATCCCAGATCCTCTCAGATATATTTGAGCAAAGCACGAGTTCACCACTTTCGGTCTGGGCATATAGGTGGTTCCTGAGAATCTTCGCAGTGGCGCGTGCGCCACCACAGCCCGGCAGACAGAGAAGGACGTGCGGATCACCATGATTTCTGAACCCCGGCTACGCCGGGGTTCGGAGCTGGCGGAAGCGTAACCCCATAAGCTGTGCAAGCTTGTAGCAAAAAAAAGTCTCTGAAGAACGGCTTAAGAGAGAAGCGCTCAAAAAGGAAATCTATGAAGAACAAAATCAGTAGAAATGCTCCATGTCCTTGTGGGTCGGGAAAGAAGTATAAGAGATGTTGCGGTGCTGAAGAACAATCTCACTCGAAGGGTTTCACCGCTGGAATTCGCATGAAAGGAGGCGTTCGTTTTGACGAGCAAGCTGATGGATATGTGCCAATTGTCCACACTTGGGATAACGTGCATTGCCACGGTGAACCCACAGAATGGCGTTCTCCCAAAATATTTCCGACAGAAGAAGAAGCGATGAAGTATTACAAGTTATTCATTCTGCCTAATTTGCAGCGAATGATGTCTGAAATAGAAAAGGAACTGTCAGATGGAACCTTCGTGCATCACAAGTTGGAGTAGTTCATCACGGACTTTTCGTGGCTGGCGGGAATCAAATTTAGAAGATCATAATCCTCGTTTGAAAAAGCAATCCTAACGAATACATTGGAGATTTAAGAAGATTGCCAAAATCCCCAAGGGAAGATTAAGAGGGTGTCAATCTGGGTTGTCTGTTTTCGATAGAGGGGAAAGGCTCCTGGACTCCATATTTAAGATATATTATGATAAGGTATTGTTAATTATTGCCCTGTGTGCTTTCTGTGCCCCGTTGGATACCCCCAGGACATTCATCCATCGGGGTGTGAGTCTGTGGCGCATTATCTGGGTTCGCCCCTAAGGGGCCAAGACTTTGATAAGGGAGCTTCCGGGTGTCGGTCGCAGTCAAAAAAGTCAGAATTTTGCTTGACTTTTTGTGAGAAGAGATGTATATTTACAAACAGGTTGTCGAAAGGGAGCCAAAACATCGATGGAGTGAGAGACGGGGGATGGTTAGCCAGTTCGATCATCGCCCGTTTTTTGATAGAAGGGATGTTGGACGAAAGGAGGTGAAAGGTTAGATGCCAGTTGGACGCGTGAAATGGTTCAATGAGCGTAAGGGTTTTGGGTTCATTGGCCAGGAGTCTGGAGATGATGTCTTTGTCCACTTTTCTGCCATCCAGGATGAGGGCTTCAAAACCCTCGAGGAGGGTCAGGAAGTTGAGTTCGAGATCATTGAAGACTCAAAAGGTTTGAAGGCGGAAAAGGTGGTGAAGTTATAAATCCAGCTTTTCGAGCGAGGCGGGCCCCTTTGCCGGATCGGTATTACAAACCAGCAGAGGAGGCCCGCATCTTTTATGCCCAGGACTTTACCGCCCCTGCGAGGAGAGGTGTTTAGCCTCGATGCCAGCCTCTGCGCCCATCGGGACGCCGCTTGCCTGGCCCCAGCCACAACTTCAGCTTTGCCCTCTGTTCCGGGGTCAGAACTTCCCTCAGGGCCAGCCGATGCTCGATGCGTTTCTTCTGAAGCTCCGTTCGCAGTGGCTCGATCTCGTCGATCTTGGCTTCGATCCCCCTACGGTCGGGTTTGTCGGCCAACATCAACTCTCTCAGCTCCAGCCGTTTGAGCTCGAGTTCGCTTCTGATCTGCAGAGTGGTCTTGGCCAGGTCCAGGCGCATGGCCTGGATTCTCTCGACCTGGTCGGGCTTCAGATCGAGGGCCTCGGCTTTCGCCAGAATGCCCGGCCCGTCACCAGGGCCATCGCCGAGGCCACGGCCGGGCCCGAAGCCGCAAGCCCGCTGGGCATAGCCCATCTGAGCGGCCCCGATGGCCAGAAGTACGGCCGTTCCTAAGATCAACCACTTGGTTCTCATTGCCTTCACCTCCTTCTTGGAGTTTAGGATTCAGGTTTGTTCACCGACTACACGTGTAGTTCCCTTCTTTATCCCCAGCCGGGAATGTACCTCACTACGGACCAAAGCGGCCGCGTCTCCCACGCCGTCCCGGTCCCATGAGATGGTGATCGATAATGGACAGAAGTTTCTCCCGCTGTTCTGGCGTGAGCACACCTTTCAGTTTCAACAGATTGTCCACCACCCGCCGCTCCAGATCGGCCTGGAGTGTGGCGATCTCCCTCAAACGGGCATCGATCTCTGCACGGTCAGGGTCAGGCTCCCTCAACAGACGAACAAGCTCCGCCCTCTTCGCCCTTAATGACTTCCGCATCGCCTCCATCTCTTCAGCCACTTGTCCCTGGGCGTCTCTCACCCTTCGAAACTGGTCCTCCGTCAGGTTCAACTGTCGGCGAAGGATCTCGCGGCGCAACTCTATCGGTGGCCTTGCTGGCTGGCGGCTTCTCCACCACTGATAGCCAATGGTGACCAGGGCTGCGCCATTCACGGCCACAGAAAAAACGAGCGCTAAAATCAACCATTTACTTCTCATTCTCTTCTCCTTCGGGCAGGAGTGAGAAATAGGCGTCGCCCAAAGAGCCGGAGGGCATGTCGTCAAAAGCGTTCAAGGCGAGCGCTTCTGCGAGGGCTTCCACGTCCTTATAGGATCCATTTGGCAAAAGGGCCCGGCCCACAAAATTCCCTAACAGCAGACCGAGGACGAGAACCGCCGCGGCGGCAACCGGGACAGGGGCGTGGATCAATCCCCTCCAAAAGCCCCACCGTAAAGCCCTTCTCTCATCCTGCTGAGCGATTTTGGCGGAAAGGTCGGTCCAAAAATAGGGCGAGGGTTCGACCTCTTCGGCCCTCTCGACAAAATTCCACACCGAACTGAGGGCACGGAACTCTGCAGCGCAGGCCGAGCATCGGTTCAGATGCTCTCTTATTGAAAGGGCCTCCTCTTCCTTCACTTCGTTGTCCAAAAATGGTGACAACTTTCTCTGTATCTCCTTGCACTTCATTTCCGGTTCACTCCTTTTCTACCCTTATAAACATCGCATCCTCAAAAATCTTGCGGTGACATTTCGAAAAATCTTAGCCAGCGAGCCCTTGATGTTCGTTTAAAGGGAAGGAAACTCGTAATCCCGACATCTATATGTCGGGAAAAGTCGAAGTTGAAAAGAAACCTCATATACCCTTATTCCCTTGCTCACTGCACTATTACCTCTGTGGCGAGTGATTCAGTTTTACTCATCTTGAACGTACGGCCCCAGTTTTTTCCTCAGCGTCTGTTTTGCTCGAAAGAGCAGCGATTCGACCGCCGAAACTGATACCTCTAACACCTCCGCTATCTCCTGATACGACAACCTTTCAAAGCGCTTCAGGATGACGGCCAGTCTCTGGTTGGGCGGGAGAGCGCTTATGGCCTCCATAATAATTCGGTTCAGCTCCTTTTGCTCCAGGTGTGTATCGGGCCGGATCGCATCCGGGGCTGAGAGATCCCGAAGGGAGCCCTTCTCAGGGCCCTCAGCGGTCGAGTCGAGGGGAACCACTTGGAACCGTTTGCGGAGTCTCAACTCATTAAGACATACGTTTGTGGCCACACGGAAGAGCCAGGTGGCGAATTGAGCCTCTGGCCGGTACGTTTTAGCGGAGTTGTAGACACGGAGAAATACTTCCTGAGCTGTATCCTCTGCCTCCTCACGGCTGCCGAGAAAGCGATAGGCGAAGTTCAACACCGCCTTCTCGTATCTCCCCACGAGTTTTTTGAAGGCGGCCGTGTCTCCACCGGCGGTCAGCCGCATCAGCTCCCAGTCAGATTCAGGCAGATTCGTGTCCATGCTATTAATATAAACAAAAAGCCAGCGGAAAACTTGCGGTTAAAATATACACATAATGAAGGCAGGATCAATACTTCACCCCCTTGGAATCTTTACGGGATGAGGGGGCGCTCGCGTGCTGGGGGCAGGAGTGCAACTCCTGCCCCCAGATCCAGAAGAGCTCTAATGCGGGTGGGGGTCCAACTCCCACCCGATCAATGAGAATGTAGGGACAGGGTTTATTCCTGTCCGTCCGTGGCCGCGCTTTCAATAGCGCTTACGATGGCTCGAGGGATTTGTTTATCGACCTCCCTTCTCTGGCCTTTTATGGCCTCTCATGCCTTCTCCCTCTTCCCATATCAGCCTCTAAAGGGGCCTAACCGTTGGTTTTTACTTTTCCAACTATTGCCCTGTTTAATTGATATCCGAGGCCCAATCTTTGGCAAAGCCGTGGTCTTCCAAGGCCCGGGTGATGAGGCTGTCCAGCCTTCCTTCGATCTTCACCAGGACGAGTTCTTTAGAGTTCAGACAGATGACGTACATAGCCCCAATGGTTTTCCCCCGCAGCCTGTAGAGGATAAGGACGATCTCCTCCTCATCCCTGGCCTTGACGAGGGTCTCCCACCCCTCCTGGTCGAGCCTGCGCTCCAGGCCCTTTGGCCAGTGGACCGAACTCAGAGAGGAGAGACCGGAGATCTCCTGGACGTTGATCTCTACCCGGTCTACATCGGCCAGATAGGCTCGGGCCTCTTCATCGATGTCCGCCCATTCTGTCACCATCCTGGCCAGCGACAGGGCCATCGGGCCCAGGGTGAGCTTGACCTTGGTCCTCAGGGTGGCCGGCTCGATCTCCCTGGCCACCATCCGTTGGACCCGATCTAAATCGGGCGTGAAGATGCATCCCGAGGTGGCCAGGAGGGCCAGACCAGTCACCATACCGAGGACGCTCCGAAAAACAGATGAATTCGCAAGTGAGAACAGTAAGAATTCCAATCAGTTCCCTCCTGTGTTTATTCTGTAGTCGGTGTACGTAATCACTGAGACAACTTTGATAAAAATTAGAGCTCTACCTTCCA
>JBHIER010000032.1:0-13374 GCA_046760705.1 bacterium | reverse complement strand
CGGTGACAGCCTCGAAGAGATGAGACGAAACTTCCAGGGATATGTGAAACAGGTCACGGAGTTCTCATCGCCATGAGAGGCGTCGTCTTAGTCGGTTTTATGGGCACAGGCAAGACAGTGGTGGGCAAAAAACTGGCCGAAAGGCTGCAAATGAAGTTCATCGACGTCGATGGCCTCATTGAGGAGAGATCTGGGACGTCGATCAGTGAAATATTCGATAGATTCGGAGAGCCCCATTTCAGAAAGGTGGAGAAGGAGGTGGTGGCCGAGGTCTCGGCCGGCGACGGCCTGGTGGTGGCCACCGGCGGCGGGGCGGTTTTGGACCCTGAAAATGTCACCAACCTGAAGAGTATGGGGAAAATGATCCACCTCTCCGCCAGACCGGATGTGATTCTGGAGAGAACAAAGGACGCAGATGATCGACCCCTCTTAGAGACTGCGGACCGGAGAAAGCAAATTGCCGCCCTGCTGGCCAAAAGAGCCCCTTTCTACGCCAGAGCCGATTACGAGATCGATACCTCAGAGCTCAGCGTCGAGGATGTGGTAGATGAGATTGTGAGTTATCTCAAGGAGTCGTTCGATGGAAGAAGTGTGGGTTGAATTGGGTGAGAGGAGGTACCCCATCCATATTGGGGAAAATCTGCTCATCCGAGCTGGTGAGATTCTGAAGAAGAACGGAAAGGTGATGGTGGTCACCAACCCCACGGTGGGAGAGCTTTATCTGGATGAGCTTACAGAGGGGCTCACCGGAGAGGGGTTTGAGGTTTCCTCTTCGGTGGTTCCGGACGGCGAGCGGTACAAGACCTTAGAGTGGGCCAACAGGCTGTACGACTCCCTCCTGGATCACCGCATGGAGCGGGGTTCAACGGTGGTGGCTCTGGGGGGGGGTGTGATCGGTGATCTGGCCGGCTTTGTGGCGGCTACTTACAAAAGAGGCCTCCCCTTGGTCCAGGCCCCGACGACACTCCTGGCCCAGGTGGATAGTAGCATCGGCGGAAAAGTGGGCGTCGATCACGCCCGGGGCAAGAATATGATCGGGACCTTCTATCAGCCCAGGTGTGTCCTCATCAGCCTGGAAGTTTTAGATACCCTGCCCCAAAGGGAGCTCAGGGCCGGGCTGGCTGAGGTGATCAAATACGGAGTCATCAGCGACGAAGACCTGTTCGGGTACGTGGAAGAGAACCTCGAAGCCCTTTTGGGATGGGAGCCCCAGGCCCTGCGATTCGTGGTGAAACGGTCCTGCCAGATCAAAGCTTCAGTGGTGGCCAAGGACGAGAGGGAGACGGGGCTGCGGGCGATCTTGAATTTCGGCCACACCCTCGGCCACGGTCTCGAAGCCGCAACCGACTACGGTCTCTACCGACACGGTGAAGCCGTGGCCGCAGGCATGGTCTGGGCCACGGAGATAGCCGTAGGATTGAAGCTGACCCCAGAGAAAACTCTGACGAGAATTGCCACACTCATCGCCCGGGCCGGCCTGCCCACCAGAAGCGAAGACGTAAGCCCGGAGGAGATCATCAAATTTCTCCGTCAAGACAAAAAAGTCCTCAACGGCCGGGTCCGCTTCGTGCTGCCGAAAAGAGTCGGCCAGGTGGTGGTCACCGATACGGTGCCTGAGGAGTTGATAAGAGACGTTTTAAAGGAGTATTTGGGATGATAAAGATACTGGTCATACACGGTCCGAACCTCAACCTTTTGGGACAGCGGGAGAAGGAGATCTACGGGGAGAGAACTTTGGAAGAGATCGACGCCTCGATCCAGGACTGGGCCAAAGGTGAGGGGGTTGAGGTCAAAATTGTCCAGTCCAATCATGAGGGTGAGATCGTCGATGCAGTCGGTGATGCGGCCGGCTGGGCCGCTGGCCTCGTCATCAACCCCGCCGCTTACACCCACACCAGCGTGGCCATCCGCGATGCCATCGCCGCCGCGGGCGTTCCCACCGTGGAGGTGCACCTGTCGAACATACACGCCCGAGAGGAGTTTCGCCGCACATCCCTCATCGCCCCGGTGGTCGTGGGGCAGATTTCGGGATTGGGCCCAGACAGCTACCTTCTCGGACTGGAGGCCCTGGTGAGACAGATCAAGCGAGGGGAGGCCCGGAAGTGAGGTACAAGAATTTACCTGATGAAAGGGGACATTTTGGTCCCTTCGGGGGCAGATTCGTGCCCGAGACGTTGATGTCGGCCTTGGCCGAGCTGGAGAGAAAGTACAGGAGGATGAGGGACACTCCGGAGTTTCAGGCCGAGCTGACCGAATATCTCTCCACTTACGCCGGCAGGCCCACGCCCCTCTATTACGGCCGCCGACTGTCCGAGGCCTTGGGGGCCAGGATCTATCTCAAAAGGGAAGACCTGGCCCACACCGGGGCCCACAAGATCAACAATACCCTCGGTCAGATTCTTCTGGCTAAGAGACTGGGCAAGAAAAGAATCATTGCCGAGACCGGGGCCGGTCAGCACGGTGTGGCCACGGCCACCACCGCGGCGCTCTTTGGACTGGAGTGCCATATTTACATGGGCACAGAGGATATCGAGCGACAGGAGTTGAACGTCTTCAGGATGAAACTTTTGGGGGCAGAGGTCATCCCTGTTGGCTCTGGAAGCCGAACCCTGAAGGATGCCATCAACGAGGCCATCCGGGATTGGGTGACGAATGTGCGCCACACATACTACGTTATTGGCTCGGTGGTCGGCCCCCACCCCTACCCGATGATGGTCAGAGACTTTCAATCCGTAATCGGCCGGGAGACCAGAGAGCAGATCAGCGAGGCCGAGGGGAGGCTGCCCGACTACGTGGTGGCCTGCGTCGGGGGCGGGAGCAATGCTATCGGCATCTTTTACCCGTTCCTGGATGATGGGGTGAAGTTGATCGGGGTGGAGGGTGGTGGCTGCGGTCTGGAGAGCCACAGGCACGCCGCCACCCTGAGTTGCGGCACCCCTGGGGTGCTCCACGGCTCGATGAGCTATCTTCTCCAGGATGCCGACGGGCAGGTGGCGCCGGCCCACTCCGTGTCGGCCGGTTTAGATTATCCCGGGGTCGGCCCGGAGCACAGCTTCTTGAAAACGACCGGCCGGGTGGAATACGTCTCCGCCACAGACAAGGAGGCGGTGGAGGCCTTCCAGTGGTTGGCCGAGACCGAGGGCATCCTTCCGGCCCTGGAGCCGGCCCACGCCATAGCCTATCTCAGGAGACTGGCCTGGGACAAGGATATTGTCGTCGTCAACCTCTCAGGCAGAGGCGACAAAGACGTTCAGGTTGTGGCCAAGGCATTGGGAGGGGCCAATGAGTAGAATCGAGGCCACTTTTGAAACGCTTCTGAACCGCCGGTCGAAGGCCCTCATCCCGTATATTACTGCCGGCGACCCGGACATAGAGACGACGAAGAGGCTGGTCGAGGCCATGGAGCAGAACGGGGCCGACATCATCGAACTGGGTGTCCCCTTCTCCGATCCTTTGGCCGACGGCACAACCATCCAGAGGGCGTCCCAGAGGGCCCTCCAAAGGGGCATCGACCTGGCAACCATCCTCAAGGCTGTGGCAGAGATCAGGCGGGAATCATCCATCCCGCTGGTTCTGATGACCTATTACAATCCAGTGTTGCGTTACGGGATAGAGCGATTTGTCCATCAGGCCAGCGGGGCCGGGGTGGACGGGGTGATCCTCCCCGATCTGCCCCCTGAAGAGGCTGAGGAATTTTTAGAGTTGGCAAAGCCCAGGGATTTTGACCTCATCTTTCTGGTTGCCCCGACTTCGACCCCGGAGCGAATCAGACTGGTGGATCAATACTCTTCGGGATTCATCTACTGCGTCTCTCTGACCGGGGTGACCGGGGCCCGGGGGGAGATTTACCGGGGATTGAGTGATTTCATCAAAGGGGTGCGAGCCCATACGGATAAACCCCTGGCCGTAGGCTTTGGCATTTCGACGCCGAAGCAGGCCGGAGAAGTGGCCCGGATAGCGGATGGGGTCATTGTTGGCAGTGCGATAGTGGATCTGATCGAGAGGACTCGGGATATTAAAGATGGGTTGAAGAGGGTGGGGAGATTTATCAGAGAGTTGAAGTCCGGGATTGAGAAAGGAGGACAAGATGTTAGTGGTCATGAACGTTCACGCGGGTCAAGAGGAGATTGAACGGGTATGCGATGAGATACGCCGGGCGGGGTTGACTCCTCATCCCATTCCAGGTTCTCAACGGACGGCCATAGGCATCACCGGGAACCGGGAGGCCATCGACCCAGGCCGTCTCGGGCGGCTGCCTGGGGTGATCAAGGTGATCCGTGTCACCGACCCTTACAAGCTGGTGGGGCGGGAGTTCAAGCCGGAGGACACGGTCATTGGGCTCAACGGCACCGAGATCGGCGGAGAGCGTTTGGTGGTGATGGCCGGCCCTTGCGCCGTGGAATCGAGGGGGCAGCTTCTTGAGGCGGCCCATGCTGTGAAGGAGGCCGGGGCCTTAGTCCTCAGGGGGGGCGCATTCAAGCCCAGAACCTCGCCGTACAGCTTTCAGGGATTGGGCGAAGAGGGGCTAAAAATCTTAGCCGAAGCCCGACAAGAGACTGGGCTCCTCATCGTCACCGAGACCATCGACCCGGAAAATGTGAGCCTCGTCGAGGAGTACGCCGACATCCTCCAGGTGGGGGCCCGGAACATGCAGAACTTCTCCCTGCTCAAACGGGTCGGTAAATCGAAGCGGCCCGTTCTGCTCAAGAGAGGCATATCGGCCACCTTGGAAGAGTTTCTCATGGCGGCTGAGTATGTTATGTCCGAGGGCAATTATAACGTGATTCTGTGCGAGCGCGGGGTGCGGACCTTCAACGATTACACCCGGTTCACCCTGGACATCAGCACTATCCCAGAGGTGAAGCGCATCAGCCATCTGCCCATCATTGTCGACCCCAGCCACGGTACCGGCAAGCGGGAGATGGTCATCCCCATGGCCAGGGCCTCCATCGCCGCCGGTGCCGACGGAATCATAGTTGAGGTGCACTCCCACCCTGACCAGGCCCTCTCCGACGGGTATCAGTCCCTGACGCCAGAGAGCTTCGCCAGGCTGATGCGTGAGGTGAAGCTCCTCTGTTCGGCCTTGGGGAGGAAGATGTGAGAACGAAGGGCAGCCTGGGCACGAAAGTGCGACCGCCGAGAAGAGTTGTCGGGACCATCACCGTTCCAGGAGATAAGTCCATCTCCCACCGGGCCGTCATCCTCGGATCGCTCTCCGAGGGGAGGTGCCGGGTGAGGAATTTTCTCAGCTCCTGCGACTGTTTGAGCACCGTAGCCTGCATGAGGGGCCTGGGGGTCGATATTATTGAGAAGGGCGAGACGACCCTGGAGATTGGCGGCCTCGGCCTGGGCGGGCTCCGGGAGCCTGGAGATGTCCTCAACGTCTCCAATTCGGGGACGACGGCCCGGCTTCTGGCCGGGCTCCTGGCCGGCCAGCCCTTTCATTCGGTCCTCACCGGGGACGACTCCCTGCGGCGGCGGCCGATGCTCAGGGTGGTGGCTCCATTGAGGGAGATGGGGGCCCGCATCTTCGGGCGACAGAACGGGCGGTTCGCCCCTTTGTCCATTATCGGTGGCGACCTGAAACCGATCTCCTATTCCATGCCAGTGGCCAGCGCTCAGGTGAAGTCGGCCGTCCTTCTGGCCGGTCTTTACGCCCAAGGCCAGACCGTAGTCAGAGAGCCCTCTCCGACCCGAGACCACACCGAGCGCATGCTGCGTCTCATGGGGGGAGAGGTCGAGGCTATCGATGGCGGTCTCAAGATCAGCGGCGGAGGGGAACTGTCCCCCATCGATATTGCAGTTCCAGGGGATATCTCCTCTGCAGCTTTCTTTCTGGTCGCCGCGCTCCTCTGCCCCGATTCGAAACTGATCATGACCGGCGTCGGAGTGAACCCCACCCGCACCGGTATGATCGATGTGCTGCAGAAAATGGGGGCCAACATTTCGATTACGAACCACCGGACCGAAGGGGGAGAACCGGTAGCCGACCTTGAGGCAGAAAGCAGTGGGCTCCAAGGAATAGAGATAGAGGGGAAGACGATCCCGAGAGTGATCGACGAGCTGCCCATTATTGCTGTGGCCGCAACACAGGCCAAAGGCAGGACCGTCGTCCGGGGGGCCGAGGAGCTGAGGGTCAAGGAGACCGACCGCATCCGAGCCATAGTTCAAGAGCTGTCGAAGATGGGGTCAAAGATCGGAGAACAACCGGATGGGTTCACCATCGAGGGCCCCACGCCCCTTCGCGGGGCCAGATGCCAGAGCCGCGGCGACCACCGCATCGCCATGGCCCTGGCTGTGGCCGGCCTCGTTGCTGAGCATGAGACATACATAGAGGGCACAGAGTGCGTAGAGGTCTCCTTCCCAGGATTCTTTCAGATTTTGGAAAAGGTGTCGCAAGAGGACAGCCCCTGACTTTTTGAGGGCTACCCGCACAGGCATCGAGCACGGGATAAACTCCTGCAGAGCCTGCCCCGTATCCCCGATCGGAGTCGAGGACGAGCCTATTACGGGGAATCTCCCTCTCCCGCCTGGCATTGCTGCGAATGCAGGAATCTCCTGGTTTGGAGGGGCATGAGGAGATGCCTGCTTGCACCGGGACAAGGATTCCGAAATAGGAGATCCTCAATCAATCCCAGTAGAATAGATTATTCAACGGGCCAAACCTGTTCCTGAAACAGGCTCTGGCATCAGGCCAGGCCCGACAGACTCGCCCTCAAGGATTGGGCTATTCTCGCTTTCGTGCGAAAGTGAGAATACACAGCGCTCATTCTCCTCCCGTATGCGCAGCTTTCCTGGGAAGTTGGTCGGGCAATGACAGGGGGGGTCATCGTCCGGCTCGACCGGATGATTTGCCTTCCCCATGTCATCATCCGACTTAATCGGATGATCCGGGCGGGCGAAAAGGTGTCAGGAACTTTTTATTTTGACCCGATCTTATCTGTTTTGGAGTTACCGGTTCACGGGTTTTAAGAATTTTCAGCTCGGCGAGGAATTCCGCATGTCACCAGTTTTGGACTGGCGTAAAGAGATATAGATAAGGTTGTATTGCAATGGAAGATGAAGTATATTATTTTGAAGATCTTTTGAGGGCGTATGTCAGCCAGGAAGCTGGCGTCGATTGCAGTAGGCAAGCGTTAGAGGAGGTTCTGGCCGTAGCCTGTTCCCATCGCATAGACACCCGTTTTCTCAAACGGTTGTCCAATCCTCGTATCAAAAAGGCTGTCGGAGTGCTGAAGGAACTCTGGCCGAAGAATCTATTGGATATAGGATCGGGGAAGGGCTTCTTCCTGTGGCACTTGGTGGAGCAGTTGCCGGAGATTGAGATTGTGGCAGTAGATATTCTTCCCAGACGTGTCGAAAGAATCAATAAGGTGGCCGTGGCCGCCAAGCTTGCTCTTAAGGCCCAATGCTGTGACGGAGAAAGCTTGCCATTTGAGGACAGGAGCTTTGATGCGGTCTCTATGCTCGAAGTTTTAGAACATAGCCCCAATCCTTCAAAAATGGTTGTTGAAACGTGCCGGGTTAGCCGGTTATGGGTCATTGCCTCGGTGCCAAGTAAACCGGACGACAATGCGGAACATATCCGTGTCTTTGACAGAAAAAGCCTGGAATCTATGTTTTCGTCTGCCGGAGCTGCTTCAACCAAGATCGAGCAGGATTCAGATCACTTCTACGTTCTGAGCAAGGTATAGAAGATGGGTAAAACCATGGGAGATTTTTATAAGTACCCACGTGTGCCGCACATCTTCGGCTCAAAAGGAACACCGAATGATAAACGCCTGGATGAGAAGACATCCATTCAGTTCCTCAAGGCCCCCGGGCTCATTATAGAAGAGAAGGTAGACGGGACAAATACGGCTATCCATTTTGCCGATGATGGGAGATTTGTCCTCCAGTGCCGCGGACATGCGATAACAGAGGGTACGCATCCACAGTTTGACCTGTTTAAGAGCTGGGCCCAGGCCAAGCAACCTCTGTTTCACTCAATACTGGGTAGGCGGTTTATCATGTACGGGGAGTGGATGTATGCCAAACACCAGATCTTTTACCATAAGCTTCCGCATTATTTTTTGGAATTTGATATATTCGATAAGGAATCGAATTGTTTTCTGGATACTGATGGCCGGCGTAGAATGCTTAACAACACCAGTATCTGTTCTGTTCCGATTCTTCATAAGGGCCCTCTTCACAACATCGATGACCTCGACCGGCTTATCGGCCAATCCCGTTTCAGTGACTGTCTGGCGGAGGGGCTCTACCTTAAGATTGAGCAGTCCGGGAAAGTAATCTACCGGGCTAAGTGTGTTAGAAGGAGCTTTATCCAGGCAGTAGAGAAGGTCGGGGAACACTGGACTGAGAAAAAAATGAAGCCCAACAAGCTGTTACCCGGGAAGGATATTTGGCAATGAGCGGGGATGTATATTCAACAGGAAGAACTCTCCCTGAGTTGCTCCAATGGGCACAAGAACAGAGTTGGTCTCATGATATGCAAGCTTGCCTTCAAGATCCGAACTTGCACAAAGAAGGAGATGTGTTGAGCCATACGGTTGCCGTCTGCCAGGAACTTTCCAATCTTTCGGAATGGAAGGACACAACTGAGGAAGAGAAATACATACTGACATTGGCGGCGATCTTGCACGATGTGGGAAAACCTCGCGTAACTATTCGTCAAGGTGACAGGATCACGTCTGCCAAACACACCATTGTGGGCGCCCGAATGGCCAGAAAGATCCTCAGCAATATAGGGATAGACTACAAGATCCGGGATCGTATTGTCCGACTGGTGCGTTATCATACGGCCCCTCCTCACATTGTCCGGTCAGATAGCCCGCAGCAAAGAACCATCGCCCTAAGCTGGAGGGTTGAAGTCAGATTGCTTTATATGCTGGCCCTGGCAGATGCGATGGGACGAAAATCCAAAGACAAACAGGAATACGTAGAGTGGATAAAGCTTTGGAAGATACTTTGCGATGAAAACAATTGCTTCGATCATCCTTTCCCCTTTGCCAATGACCACGCTCGGTTTCTCTTTTTCCGTGATGAGCTTTCATCGATTCACTATGCCCCTCATGAGGATTACTCCTGTGAGGTGACCCTTATGGTGGGTCTGCCCGGCGCAGGAAAAGACGGCTGGTGTACGGAAAATTGCCCTGAACTACCTGTGATAAGCCTGGATGCGGTGAGAAGGGAATTAGGGATCTCGCCCTCAGACAACCAGGGGAGGGTGGTTCAGGAGGCCAAAGCGAGGGCACGTTTTTTGCTCAGAGCAGGCACATCCTTTGTGTTCAATGCCACAAATACAGTCCGCGCTACCCGTAGAAGGTGGATCGATCTGTTTCATCAATACAAAGCTAAGATAAAAATCGTTTATGTGGAGCTGCCAATGGATCACATCTTAAAGCAGAATCGGAAACGTTCCTGTCCGGTGCCGGAGGAAGTGACTGTAAAGCTGTTTAATAGACTTGATGTCCCAGACCTCACAGAATGCCATGAAATCATTTTTGCTTGAGGACCACGCTGGGGGAGGAGTTGCCTGCCTGTGCCTACCTGTGCGTCGCACCTGTCTGCGTGCGAACACGCACAGGCAGGCGCAGACAGGCCGGGCACGGCAGGCAGGCACTCCTTCCCCCTTCATGATAAAGGAGAGTATTCCAGCTACTGACATTTAGGTTGAGCTTTTACTTAATTCCTCAACCCCTGAAGGGAATCTTTAGAAAAAAATAGATCTGTGTCTATCTGTGTAAATCTGTGTCCCATTAATTTGAATGAGATTGCTCTTTTATCGGTTCGCCAAACTGTATCATAAATGCCACAGAAATTGGCCGTGATTGTGCGGAAAATGATACACTGTGTGGGAGAGATACCAATTTAATAGTGCCTAAGTGTTTGATATTCTGACATAAGCAGTCGCTAAAGAAAGCTTGGCATGGTATTTGCGTATATTGCTTAGATTCAGAGGGGAATGTCCCGGAGGGGACGAAGGGAGCAAACATGAACAGAGAGTCGTTACGAAAGCACTTTGAATCGTTGGGGGCCAGGGTGAAATTCCGTCCCAACGACCGAGGTAGGCGTTGGCGTCCTGCGCCGCCTTCCACCCCGTTCACAATCGATGTCCGTGAGGACAGGCGCGGGGAGTACTTCGATATCGCCCAGGGCGAGGATGCACCTGAATTTGAACTGCTGCAGGTCAAACCCAGGGAACGCCATCTGTTGCTCTATACGACCGACGGTCAGCGTTTTCTGTGTGGCCACGACGAGCGACACTGGTACGTTGCCGCCATTGAGAAGCGGGTGAGCACCATACGGGCGGCCAAGCAGGCATTGTTGCCCGCTGAGATTTGGGATCAAGTCAGGCATCTGCCGCCCGACGAGGTCGATAACAGGCGAAACGCAGTGTTTAAGCGGCAAGGAGAGTGGTTCTTTGTGCCTTCCCCCCGCCAGGTTCCCGAGGCGATGATTCTGAGGGACGAACCGCTCCAGCGCACACCGCAGAGCAAGCCGCATATCTGCCAGGAACTCTATCGCCAAGGCGGGGAGTTGGTCTACATCGTGGGCAACGAGGAGTACACAGCCACAGAATATGAAGAGAGGAGCCAGAAGGATCCATCGTTCGGCAAGCGCGTCCGCAGGACGATGGTGCGGAATCCGACTGTATACGCCCGCGGGTACGTGAGGCACGAAGACCATGCGACCATCAAACTCGAAGGATGGCACCGCGTGTTCATAAACGCTGAGTTCACCACCTCTTCAGTTTCATTCTTAGACTGACGTTGCGTCGGCGGCCGAGGAGATATGTGGGTACCCCTTAAGAAGCCAATATTCACAATACCTACCAAGCAGTTGTTGTTTGTTATCCTTTATGCCGTAACATCTTTTCAAGCAGCCAATGGGCAGGATGCGGTTGACTGGGAATCTCTGCCGTATGTATTTGAGATAGAGTCTCGATTTGTAGCCAGGGAGGAAACATACAGAGGAACGGCACGAGGGTTGAGTATCACTGTGGTCGATATCGACCAAGACGATGAAGATGAGTTTCTGCTGCCTTATAGATGGAGTGACAACAAACATACCTTAACATGTTACGATGGAGGGATGGAGAGCGTTAAATGGATCTACACCCAGAGTCCATATATCTTCCCTCCCTTGTGCGCAGATCTGGATTTCAATGGCCAGAAAGATGTGATCCTATCCTCCAAAGAGGGCGATAAGATCTATCTGGGGGTTTTAGATTCTTTGAGAAGTTCAGTACGATCTTTCATCGCCATCGAAGGTGTCGACAACGATAGTTCCGGCAATTGGGACGGTTATTTGTACCCGGAGATTGCCGTAGATCTTAGCGGCGATGGCTATAAAGATGTCATCGCAATAGTCGGCTCTGGCTACGACCGACGGCCGCGAGGGGTCTATGCCTTCGACCTCAAGAATCAAAAATCTCTTTGGAAATACGATACGGGCCCCGCTCTAAATGAAATTCTCCTGGCTGATGTCACTGGGGATGGAGTTCGAGACATAATCTGCTCTACAGCGGCCGTCGCAAACAGCAACACAGCAAATGAGGGTGAAAGTAATGCAACCGATGATAAGCTCAGCTACATAATTGTCATCGGAAGAGATGGTGCATATATGTGGCAAACCATAACCGGTGGAGAGTTCTCCGGATGCCACATAACTGTTGGCGATGTAAATGGCGACAGCATTTATGAAATCATCTCCTCAACCTACAATGAAAACGCAGAGTTTACGGGAACAAATAAAATCTCCATCTGGTCTTGGGATGGAGAAGGGGCCTTAAACATCAGGGCACAAGATTCATCTTATTCTTCTTTTGCGAGCCCCGTACTTTCCAATAATGTAGACGATGATAGTTCAAGCAGTGAGATTGTTGTTGGCACTCTGGACGGGCAGGTGCGAGTGTATGGGTCGGACTTGGCTTTGATCAGCAAAAGGCGATTCGAGACTGGAATAACCAACTCATCTATCTATGACCTCGACAATGATGGAAAAGAGGAGATAGTGGTGTCTATGCGAGATGGTAAAACCCTCGCCCTCTCCCTCGATGAAAAGAGTGAATTAAAAGCGTTAGCCAGGTTCGACGATACGGGTACATTTCGTTTGATGCGAGTAGGTTCCGGGAGACCGCCAAAATTACTTCTACTTTCCCAGGATTTTCTCTACCTCCTCCATTTTAAAAAACGGTTATTACCTCCATTTCCAACCACGTTCTTCGTTGCCGGAATTCTGGTTGGAACAGCTCTCTTATTTATCGGGTTTGTTATCATTGAGCGAGTACGACGAAGAAAACCTTATTTCAAATTCAAGGACAGGTTTTTTGATGGCATATCGAGCGGAGTTGTTTCGATAAACAGCAAGGGCAAAATCACTCTCTGCAACCCCAGAGCAGAGGAGATACTCAATCTTCATGGCAAAAATATTATCGGGGAAGACTGTAGGGAGATTCTCAAATCACATAACCTGGATGATATCCTGGAGCTCGTTGAGGACTCGCAGACAGAAACTGCGAAAGCTAAACCTCAAGAGGTTTGGTTGAAAGTGGGCGATGAGTCAAAAGATGTCCTTATCAGCATAATGCCTTTGGTCGATGGAAAGAACAGAGATGGGGGACGGGTAATTACTCTCGAAGACATCACCGAAGTTGTGAAATCGAAGAGCGACGTCGCCTGGCTCTCAACGGTGCGTCGGCTGACCCACGATTTCAAGACTCCCCTCTCTAAAATTAAGACGAACACCCAGCGACTTCAGATGGAGTATCAAAGCGATGGCGTTGCCAAAGCTGATGCGTATGATAGGTATTCTAATTTCATCGTGGAACAGTCAGACCGTTTGAGTGAGATGTGTAAAGGCCTGATGAGATTTATTGGACTGGAAAGACCGAATTTTGTCCAAGCCAATATTAATAAACTTATTGAGAAAATAATGGAAAGCTACAAACAGGGTATTCCGGACAATATTCACCTGAAAACTGTTTTGGCTGATGATTTGCCGGCTATTTTGGTCGATGAAAGCCATTTTAAATCAATGATGTCAAATTTGATCGACAATGCTATCCATGCTATGCCCGACGGCGGTACCTTGACCGTTTCAACCTTTCGTGGTGCTGAATCAGGCTCCGGAGGTGGAAAAGGAGACAAGAAGTTCATATCGATTGAAGTCTCAGACACCGGTGTTGGTATCTCGGAGCAAGATTTGAAGAAAGTCTTCGATCCTTACTTTACAAAGTCAAAAGGATCTGGAATGGGCCTGATGATAGTCAAACAGATAGTATCTGAGCATCAGGGGACCATTGATATCAAGAGTAGAAAAGGGTTTGGGACAACGGTGTCCGTTCATTTACCGGTGAAAATGAAATTGAAG
>JBHIER010000031.1:0-13396 GCA_046760705.1 bacterium | reverse complement strand
GACGTATTCATACTATCCCGGCTGCTCCCTTCACGGGACCTCAAAGGAATACGATGCTTCGACTCAGGCCGTCTGCGCGGAGCTGGAGATCGAGCTGAAGGAGCTTCCCGACTGGATTTGCTGCGGGGCCTCCTCAGGCCACAGCCTGGATGAGATCCTCAACATCGGTCTGCCAGCCCACACCCTGAAGCTCGCCGAACGAGAGGGTCTGGACGTGGCCGTGCCCTGTGCGGCCTGCTACAATCGACTCAAGGTGGCCGAGCACGCTTTAAAGGAGGAGGAAAGCGTCAGGGATCAGATGAAGGAACTCCTCGACTACGATTATGTGGGGACGGTCCAGATTCTCAACCTTGTGGAGCTGATCACCGATCGTGTCGGCCTGGAGACAGTCAAGTCGAAGGTAGTGAAACCTCTTACCGGCCTTAAAGTCGTCTGCTACTACGGGTGCCTTCTTGTCAGGCCAGCGAGGGTGACCCATTTTGACGATCCCGAACACCCGCACAGTCTGGATGAACTCATGGAGGCCGTCGGAGCCGAGGTGCTCAACTGGTCCTATAAGACGGAATGCTGCGGGGGGAGTCTGTCATTGACCAGGGACGACATCGTCAAAAGCCTGGTTGACGGTATCGTTGATATGGCCAAAGAGGCCGGGGCCGAGGCCATCGTCACCCTCTGCCCGCTGTGCCTGGAAAATCTGGAGATGCGCCAGACCGACGGCCAGTTTCCGGTCCTCTATTTCACCGAGCTTCTCGGTGTAGCCTTCGGTCTGAAAGAGAGTGAAGATTGGATGAAGAAACATTTGATTGATGCAACACCTTTGTTGAAATCGTTACAACTGCTATCATGAATGAGAAGAAGACCATCGGGTCGGTGCTTGTCATAGGGGGCGGCATCGGAGGGATGCAGTCGGCCCTCGATCTGGCCGAATCGGGATTTAAGGTCTACCTATTGGACAGTTCCTCGGCCATCGGCGGAACCATGGCCGCTCTGGACAAGACCTTTCCCACCAACGACTGCGCCATGTGCATCATGGCCCCCAAGCTGGTGGAGTGCGGCCGCCATCTGAACATCGAGATCATCACCTGGTCGGATGTGGAGTCGATCCGGGGAGAGCCAGGGAATTTCTCGGTCAAGCTGGTGAACAGACCCAGGTACGTGGATATTGATAAGTGCACTGGTTGCGGCCAATGCGTGGCTCAATGTCCAGTGAGGAATCGGCCTCACTTTGAACAGGAACACTTTCCAGAACCCATGTTGGAAGAGAAAGACCGGGAGAAGGTTACCCAGATACTCGAAGCCTACAAAGAGCAGGAAGGTGCTCTGGTGCCCATTTTGCAAGAGATCAATGATGCATACTACTATCTCCCTGAAGACCTGTTAAAATTCGTCGCCATTAGACTGGACATCCCTTTGAGTCATGTCTATAATATTGCCACGTTCTACAACGCCTTCAGCCTCACTCCGCGAGGAAAGTATACGATCCAGGTCTGCCTGGGAACCGCCTGCCATGTCAAGGGTTCCTCCAGGACCCACTATGCCTTGGAGCGGGAGCTTGGTATCAAGACAGGAGAGACCACGCAGGACAAGCTTTTTAGCCTCGAGGCCGTGAGATGCCTTGGCTGCTGCGGCCTGGCACCCGTCATGACAGTGGGTGAGGATGTCTATGGAGGGGTAACCCAGACCAAAATATCGGGTATCCTGAAGAAATATAGAAGAGAGGTCGAAGTCGAATATGCCGAAGTTGAAGCCAGAAGATCTGGAAAAGATCGCTGAGATAGAGAGAAGAAAAATGTCCTGGGGAGTCGGAGACAGGGCAAAGATCACCATCCATATGGGTACTTGCGGTATTGCGGCGGGAGCTAGGAACATAAAGAATGCCGTGTTCTCCGAATTGGAAAAGAACATGGAAAATGGGATTAGGGTGATAATTTCCGGTTGCGCCGGACTCTGCAGTTGTGAACCCATGGTCACCGTGGAGCGAAAGGGGGAGGCTCCGGTCAAATATGTGAACCTTACCGAAGAGAAGATCCGCAAGATCGTCAAGGGACATATTATGGAAGGAAAGATCGTCGAGGAGTATATCCTTCCCGAGGCGAGCGAGGCCGGATTCTTCGGCAAACAGCGCCCCATCGTCCTGAGAAATCGAGGGCTCATCGACCCTGGGAAGATAGAATACTACATTGCCAGAGATGGGTACAAGGCATTGATCAAAGCGCTGACTCGAATGTCTCCCCAAGAGATCATTCAGGAGATTAAAGATTCTGGACTGCGCGGAAGAGGCGGAGCAGGCTTCTTGACCGGTAAGAAATGGGAATTGTGCCGAAAATCGAGAGGCAATATAAAGTATATTATATGCAATGGTGACGAAGGGGATCCAGGTGCTTACATGGATCGATCCATTATCGAGTCGGATCCACATGCAGTCTTGGAGGGGATGATCATCGGGGCGAAGGCCATCGGTGCTTCCCATGGATTCATCTATCTGAGGAGCGAATATCCCCTGGCGCTGAAGCAGATCAACTTGGCTCTCGGGCAGGCCAGGGAGAGCGGTCTTTTGGGAAAGGATATTCTGGGCACAGGCTTCGATTTTGATATCTCCGTGTTCCGGGGGGCGGGCGCCTTTGTCTGTGGTGAGGAGACTTCGTTGATCGCATCGTTGGAAGGAAGATCGCCGGAGCCCAGGTTAAGACCACCGTTTCCCGCCGAGAGCGGACTCTGGAACAGACCCACTAATATCAACAATGTGGAGACCTGGGCAACTGTGCCGCAGATCATCCTAAACGGAGCAGGTTGGTACGCCGAGATCGGGACCGAAACCAGCAAAGGGACAAAGGTGTTTTCCCTTGTAGGAAAGGTCAAAAATACTGGCCTGGTGGAAGTACCCATGGGGATTACGTTGAAGGAGATGGTCTTCGACATCGGGGACGGTATTCAGAATGACAGAAAGTTCAAGGCGGTTCAAACCGGGGGCCCCTCTGGCGGATGCATTCCGGTAAGTTTGATCGATCTGCCCATAGACTACGAGAAGCTGTCTGAGGCGGGGTCGATCATGGGGTCCGGCGGCATGATCGTCATGGATGAGAATACGTGCATGGTAGATATCGCTAAGTACTTCATCGATTTCCTGCGTGGGGAGTCCTGCGGGAAGTGCACCTCCTGCCGAGAAGGCACCGAGGCCATGTACGAGATCTTAAACAATATCTGTGAAGGGCGAGGTCGGCTCGAGGATATAGATTTATTGGAGGAGCTTGCAGAGGCGGTTCAGGCTGGTTCTCTGTGCGGACTGGGGACAACCGCCCCCAATCCTGTGCTTTCCACACTCCGCTACTTCAGGGACGAGTATGAGGCTCACATCAAGTACAAAAGGTGCCCCGCTGTGGTCTGCAAAGGGATCATCTCCTCGCCCTGCCAGCACATCTGCCCTCTCGGCCAGGACGTTCCTTGCTATATCGGCCTCGTTGCTCAGGGTAGATTCGACGAGGCTGTAGAGATCGTCAAAAGAGAGAACCCGCTGCCAGCTATCTGCGGCCGAGTCTGCCTTGCTCCTTGTGAGGACAAATGCCGAGCCGGCGAAGGCGGCGAAGACGCCATTTCGATCCGAGGGCTCAAGAGATTCGTAGCCGACTATGAGAGCCAAAAGGGCCCCTGGAGTCCACCCCAGCCGAAAATGTCCAGAGCTGAGAAGGTAGCCATCATCGGCTCCGGCCCGGCTGGACTCACCTGCGGCTTCTACCTCGCCCTTGAAGGGTACGGTGTCACCATCTTCGAGTCGCTCCCCATTGCAGGAGGAATGCTGGCCGTTGGCATTCCTGACTACAGATTGCCTAAGCAGATCCTGGAGTACGAGATCGAGAACATCAAGAAGACTGGGGTGGAGATAAAAACCGGCGTAACCGTAGGAAAGGACGTCTCCTTTACTGAGCTCAAGGTCCAATACCAGGCGGTGTATATCGCCACCGGCGCCCACCGCGGCCTGAAGATGAATATCGAGGGCGAGGACTCCCCACACGTCATCGATGCCGTGGAATTCTTGCGCCGTCTCAACTTAGGCTATGAGATCACCGTCGGCCAGAAGGTGGCCGTCATCGGCGGGGGAAATGCGGCTGTGGACGCAGCCAGAACGGCCAAACGGTTGGGCAAGGACGTCGAAATACTGTACCGGCGGACAAGACGGGAAATGCCGGCGGCCAAGGAGGAGGTCGAGCAGGCGGACAGGGAGGGAATCAAGATTCAGTGCCTCGTCGCTCCTATCAGAGTACTGGCGGAGAACGAACAGATGAAAGGGGTTGAGTGCATCAGAATGGAGCTGGGGGACGTGGACCGGAGTGGTCGCAGGAGGCCCGTTCCAATCGAAGGATCAGAATTCACAGTGGAGATAGATACGCTCATCCCAGCCATCAGCCAGGAGCCTGATGTGGACACATGGCTTCGGGGTAACGGAGTGAAGATATCCAAATGGAACACAATCGAGGTCGATCCCGAAACGTTCCAGACAGCCGAGGAGGGAGTCTTTGCCGGAGGGGACGTCGTCACTGGACCCAAAACGGTGGCCGAGGCTATGGGTCAGGCCAAGATAGCCGCCCGAATGATAGACAATTTTTTGCGGGGCGAACCGGTCAGGCGAGAGTATGAAGTGACTCGCCCAGCCATCGACGTTGAGACCGTCGAGCTGACAGATGAGGAAACAGAAGGTCTGCACAAGATCGAGATGCCTCATTTGCCGACAGAAGAGAGAGAGGGCAACTTCAAGGAGGTGGAGTTGGGCTTCACTCGGGAAATGGCTGTGGCTGAGGCGAAGCGCTGCCTCAGGTGCGACCTCGAGGTGAAGGAATAGGCGGCGTAAGCAAAGGATAGATCAAACGAGGCGCATGCATTGAGGTCGGTAAGTTCGATGGAGTCATCGCAGAGTAAATATGGATACCTGCAAATGATCGACATTACCATCAACAGAGAGAAACTTCGGGTCGAAGAGGGGACAACGGTCTTAGAAGCAGCGGAGAAAGCCGGGATCAAGATTCCTACGCTCTGCTACCATGCGGCCCTGAGTCCGTATGGTGCCTGTCGAGTGTGTCTGGTGGAGATTGTCGCTGGTGGAAGACAAGGTCTGGCGGCCTCATGTCAGTATCCGGCCCAGGAAGGTCTCGTCGTCGAGACGGATACAGAGAAGGTTCAAAAGACACGGAAGATGATGCTGGAATTGATATTGGCCCGTTCTCCGAATTCGGAGAAGATAAATGCTCTCACCAGAGAATACGGCATCACTCGGTCCAGAATAGAGAAAAAGGAGAAGGACGACTGTATCCTGTGTGGCCTCTGTGTTCGCATGTGCCGTGAGCGGATGGGGCAGGCCGTGCTGGGTTTTGTCGATCGTGGAAATGAAAGGAAAGTCGGTCCTGCCTTTGACAGAACATCTCCCATCTGTATGGGATGCGGGGCCTGTGCCTTCATCTGTCCCACAAACGCTATTTCGGCCCAAGATTTCTGCGTGAAAGATATCGTCCCTCTGGCCTCCGAGTTTGAAGGAGGCGTAGGAACCGGTCATCGATAGAGATCACTGTGTCTATTTTAATAAGGACGAGTGTCAGATATGTGAGACGGTCTGTGAGGCCGATGCCATCGACTATACGATGAAGGAGCGTGAAAGTCAAATCGATGTTGGTGCTGTTATCCTCGGGCCTGGCTTTGATCTTTTTGATCCCAAGTTGAGAGGCGAATATGGATATGGCATCTATCAGAATGTCATCACAAGCAGGCAGTTTGAGCGCATCCTGAGCGCCTCCGGCCCAACTCAGGGGGAGGTTCTCAGGCCTTCCGACGGCAAGCACCCCAAGAGGATTGCTTTCATCTCCTGCGTCGGATCGAGGGACATCACGTGTGGTCAGGAGTACTGTTCATCCGTCTGCTGCATGTACTCGACCAAAGAGGCCATCATAGCCAAGGAGCATGATGCTGAGATTGAACCGACCATCTTCTACATGGACATGAGGGCTTTTGGAAAGGGGTTCGAGCGTTACTTCAACAGGGCCAGGGAGAATCAAGGTGTTCGGTACATCCGCTGTCTGGTCTCTAAAGTGGTCGAACTGCAGCAGTCGAAGAACCTGCGGATAAAGTATGTCCGGGAGGACCACACCTTCGCGGAAGAGGAGTTTGATCTGGTCGTTTTGGCCACGGGAATCATCCCATCTGAGAAGGTCAAAGAATTGGCCCGGCGATTGGGAGTGGAGCTGAATGAGTACGGTTTCTCTCTTAAGGAGGGGTTTTCCCCTACAGAGACCGCTCAGTCTGGCATATTTGTCAGCGGTGCTTTCGGAGAACCTAAGGACATTCCTGAGACGGTTATCGAGGCCAGCAGTGCTGCCGCCGAGGCCTCCAGCCTGCTGGCTTGTGCGCGAGGGACCTTGACTGTATCTAAGGAGTATCCTGAGGAGAAAGAGGTAGTAGACGAAGATCCGCGCATCGGTGTCTTCGTGTGTCGGTGCGGACGCAACATCGGTGGGTTCATCGATGTACCGGCAGTGGTAGAGCACGCTCGTACCTTACCTTACGTCGTCTTCGCCGATGAAAACCTGTACACATGTTCCCAAGATTCTCTGGAGAAGATCAAGTCAGAGATTGAAAGACACGAGCTGACCCGGGTGGTGGTGGCCTCGTGCACGCCGACGACACATGCGCCCCTCTTTCGGGATACCATTCGGGAGGTGGGTCTCAATCCCTATCTATTTGAGATGGCCAGTCTCCGGGAACACGTCTCCTGGGTGCACATGAACGAGCCGGAGAGAGCCACCCAGAAGGCCAAGGAGGTCGTGGCCATGGCTGTATCCAAGGCGGCCCTGCTTTCGCCCATCTACCAGGAGACTTTTGAGCTGAACAAGGAGGGGTTGGTCATCGGTGGAGGACTGGCGGGGATGACAGCTGCCCTTTCCCTGGCCGAGCAGGGGTTCGCCGTTCATCTCGTGGAGAGGGAGAGCCGTCTGGGCGGCCATTTGGCCGATATACACTCCACCATAGACGGAAAGGACACTCAGGAGCTGCTGCGGAAGACCGTTGAGGAGGTTGAGCGGCGCGATCTCATCCGCGTCTACACCGACGCCGAGGTGAGGGAGATGTCCGGCTATCTGGGGAGCTATACCACCACCCTCTATTTGAAGAAGGAAGAGAACCCGGTTGAACTGAACCACGGCGTAGTTATTGTGGCCACAGGTGCAAAGGAGTACGAACCGAAGGAGTACCTGTACGGTCAGAACTCAAAGGTGATAACTCAAACCGAATTTGAAAAGGCTCTTTCGTCTTCCGACTTTCGTCCCTCGTCTCTCCGCACGGTGGTCATGATCCAGTGCGTCGGCTCAAGGGACGAGGAGCGCCCCTATTGCAGCCGTATCTGCTGTTGCCAGGCCATCAAGAACGCTCTACGATTGAAAGAGCTGAATCCCGAAGCCGAGGTGGTGGTTCTCTACCGCGACATCCGGACCTACGGGTTCAGGGAGAAATATTATTTAGAGGCGAGACGGAAGGGTGTGCTCTTCATTCGTTACGATGAGAATGATAAACCGAAGGTGTCCGAGGAGGATGGCCGACTGCGGGTTCGACTCACCGATCCGGTGGTTGGCCGGGAGGTGGCCTTTAGTCCCGATCTACTGGTCCTCAGTGCCGGCGTGCATGGGGACAACGAGGAGTTAGCCCAGAGGCTGAAGCTGCCTCTGACGGAAGACGGCTTTTTCATGGAGGCCCACGCCAAGATACGGCCTCTGGACTTCACTGCCGACGGGATGTTCCTGTGCGGGCTGGCCCATTCGCCCCGGACCGTTGAGGAATCGATCGCCCAGGCCAAGGGAGCCTCCATCAGGGCTGTCACCATATTGTCCAAGGATAAGATCCAGGCCAAAGCCGAAATCCCGATGGTGAACGAGAAGTGGTGCTCCGGGTGCGGTATCTGCGAACTGGTCTGCCCTTACGATGCCCGCAAGGTGGATCCGGAGAGGAGGGTGGCTGAGGTGGTGGAGGTGCTCTGTCAAGCCTGCGGGGCGTGTACTGTCGCCTGCCCCAGCGGGGTCTCCCAGCAGAAGGGATTCGAAACCGAAGAGGTTTTAGCCATGATCGATGCGGCTCTTTAATGTCTGTCCGAAAATGCCCAAATTTGTCATTCCGGCCCCGGAACAAGTCCAGGATAAACTCGAGCCGTAATCTCCTTTTCTCTTGTCATTCCTGCGAATGCAGGAATCTCCGGGCGATCCTGTAGAGACAAGGATATCGATTCCGAAATCGGAGATCCTGAAACGGTCCCGGGTCGAGGCCCGGGACAGGATTCAGGATACCATTTTTCAGAACAAGGTTCGGAATGACAGAGAAACATCCGTTCTGGTAAAGACACTATTCGATGAAAGGAGAAATTATGGAATTCGAGCCGAGAATAATCGCCTTTGTCTGTAACTGGTGCACATACGCGGCGGCAGATTTGGCCGGTACGTCCAGAATTCAATACCCACCGAATGTGCGGATTATTAGATTGATGTGCAGCGGCGCCGTCGATCCCGTTTACATCATGAAATCCCTCTTAGAAGGTGCTGACGGCGTTCTGGTGGGCGGGTGACACCCAGGGGATTGCCATTACCAGTCTGGTAATTACAAGGCGCGGCGGCGCATCACAATTTTGAAGACTATCTTGAAAGATTTGGGCATTCCTGATGAGCGGGTGCGGCTCAAATGGATCAGCGCCAGCGAAGGGCGAGAGTTTGCCCGCACAATCACAACCATGGTTGAAGAACTGAAACAATTGGGACCCAGTCCCTTCAAGACCATGTGGGAAATATAAAGGAGGAGCGCATGATCATTCCCCTCAAAGACTCCAATTTGACGGAGACCCTCAACCAGTTCTTTCGAGACTTGTTGGAGAAGAAGATCGTCGATGCCCTCATCGTTCCCCAGGCTGTTCTCTCTGGGAGGAGTTATGCCCACACCCTCGTCAAGGATCCGTCTCAGATCAAGAGGGCCGCTCCCTTCCTGCCGGTGCTGATGGTGAACGGGTCGAAGGTGGTCTCCTCTTTGACCAGTTGGGATCCGGGACAGAAGATCGGAGCGGTGCTGAGGGCGTGCGAGATTCGGGCCCTGATCGAACTGGCCAAGTTCAAGCAGGCCAACCTTGACCGGGTTTTTCTCATCGGCGTCGATTGTTTGGGAACAGTGGAGTCGGCCGAATTCGAGAAGATGAACGGGGAGTTCAAAATAGAGGAGTATCTCTCCGGCATACTTTCCGGAAATACGGCCAATCTGAGGAGAGCCTGCCAGGTCTGTCCCTATCCCGTACCTGAGGGCGTGCCCATGAGCCTGGGTTTCATCGGGGTAGATCTCAAGAAGGAGGTCTACCTGCGGACCCCCGACGAGATCGCCGCCCAGCTCGGGATTGAAAAAGGAGGAAACCCGGTCGGGCGGGAACAGACCGTATCTCAAATTGCGGGTGACAAGGCCAGGCTGCGCGACCAGTTTCTGGCCGAACTGAAGGAACGGTTCAAATCTATACCCGACCTGTTGAACGAATTTGCCCGGTGCACGCGCTGTTACAACTGCCGGCAAGAATGTCCCATCTGCTATTGCAAGGAATGCGTCTTTCTGACAAATATTTTCGACCATAAGCCCGATCAGTATCTCAAATGGGCTCAGCGAAAAGGGGCCATCAAGCTGCCTTATGAAACCCTGCTCTACCATCTGACACGGTTAAACCATATGGTCCTCTCCTGCGTCGAATGCGGTGGGTGCAGCAGTGGTTGTCCCAACGATCTGCCGGTATACGATCTGTTCCAGTATGTGGGCCGGGATGTCCAGGCCGTCTTCGATTATGTGCCTGGGATGAGACTTGAGGAGGAACCGCCTGTGTGCACGTTCAAAGAGGATGAGCTCGAACCGAGATAGGTGAAGGTAATTTGTATGCAGAATATTGGTGTATTCATTTGTTGTTGCCAGAATGAGATCGGTGGTGTGGTTGATGTGGAGAGGGTGGTGGGGGAGGTGGGTCGACTGGCCCCGGTCTCTGTGGCCACAGCGCACGATTTCTGGTGCTCCGAAGCCGGACAGAAGGTGATGAAGGCAGTAATGGAGGAGAAGGGGTTGGAGGGTGTGGTGGTGGCCGCCTGTTCGCCTCCTTTGCACGAACTCACTTTTCGGAACGCGGCCGAGTCGGCGGGATTGGCTTCAGAGGGATGCGTGATTGCTGACATCAGGGAAGGGTGCAGTTATGTCCACTCCGATTCCGAAGAGGCCACGGGGAGAGCCGTCGAAATCATAAAAGAGCGCGTTGAACAGCTTGCCTCTCAAGAACAGTCTTTGCCTATTGATCGATCGATGGTGAAGAAGGCCCTCGTCATCGGCGGAGGAATTGCCGGCATTCAGGCCGCCCTCGATATTGCTAACAGCGGGTATGAGGTCATCCTTGTGGAAAGGGAACCCTCCATCGGGGGGCACATGATTCAACTTTCCGAGACTTTTCCGACCCTGGACTGTTCCCAATGCATCCTCACCCCGAAGATGGTCGAGACAGGGCAGCACCCGAAGATCACATTGCTCACCTACTCCGAAGTGGACGATGTGAAGGGACAGATGGGGCATTTCAGAGTGACCATAAGGAGAAAGGCGGCTTATGTCGATTGGGACAGATGCACCGGGTGCGGGGTGTGCAGCGAAAAATGCCCGAAGAAGGTTCCGTCAGAATTTGACCGTTTCATGGGCCTGCGCAAGGCCATTTATACCCCTTTTCCTCAGGCGGTACCCAGCAAGCCGGTGATCGACAGGAAACATTGTATCTTTTTCCAAAAGGGAAAGTGCAAAGTCTGCGAGAAATTTTGCGATGTGGGTGCAATCTGCTGGGAGCAGGAGGACGAGATCCTCGAGCAGGAGGTGGGCGCCATTGTTGTGGCCACAGGTTATGATCTCTATCCCATGGTCAAACTGGGCGAATACGGTGGGGGTCAGATTGAGAATGTTATCGATGGCTTTGCCTTCGAACGTCTCCTCTACGCATCGGGGCCCACAGGGGGGGAGGTGAGGAGGCCTTCCGACGGGAAGGTGCCCAAGGAGGTGGTCTTTATTCAGTGCGCCGGCTCCAGGGATCCGGAGAAGAATATGCCTTACTGCTCCAAGATATGCTGCATGTACACCACCAAGCATGCCATGCTCTACAAGCATCGGGTTCACGATGGTCAGCCTTATGTCTTCTACATCGATGTGCGGACAGCAGGAAAGGGATACGAGGAGTTTTACCACAGGGCGGCCGAGGAGGAGGACGTTATCTTTTTGAGGGGAAAGGTGTCCAAGGTCTTCGAACAGGACGGGAAGGTCATCGTCTGGGGGGCCGATACCCTGACTGGAAGGAAGATAGAGATTGCGGCCGATCTGGTTGTCTTGGCCATGGCCATGGTGCCCAGTGAGGGCACGGCCGAGCTGTTGCGGAAGTTGAACATACCCAGCGACGGGGACGGGTTCCTCTCCGAGGCCCATTCCAAGCTTCGACCCGTCGAAAGCCGCACTCCTGGCTATTTTTTGGCCGGATGCGCCCAAGGACCTAAAGATATACCCGAAGCCGTCGCTCAAGCCAGTGGTGCGGCGAGCAAAGTGATCGGTCTTTTTTCTCGTGAAAAACCATGAAAGAAATATTAGAGAAGAAATACAAAGCCATAGACGAATTTAAGCGCCGGGTCCTGAAGAGCAAGTTCGGGGATCATATCGCCAAGATGGTCCTTTTTGGAAGTGTTCTCAGAGAGGAGGCATATGAAGACAGCGACATCGACCTCTTGATTTTCTCTACAAATAGTAAGAAAGAAGTGGAGAAATTTTTGGATGATGTCTCTTCCGATATCTGGTGGGAAACGGGTGAGAGTGTCGAGGCGCTTCTGTTTCCTATTAGTGAACTCCGGTTCCCTACCTCGTGGCTTGTCTATCGAACGCTTGAAATAGGAAAGGAGGTCTATTCGATGTCAGAAAACGAGATAAAGGAGGAGGAACAAAAGGGATACGCGGAGCTGGCCAGACTTTTTGTTGAGGATGCCAAAAGGAACCTGGCAGACGATGCCTTTCGAGCAGCAGTAGATTTGGCTTACAATGGCGCTGAACTTGCTGTAAAGGGACTTTTGCTCTTCAAACCTGGCGATCTTCCGTCCACCCACAGGGGCGTTATGAACAGGTTTGGAGACCTGTTTGCCAGGACCGGAGAAGTGAAAACAGAGTTAGGCCGAAGGCTTCGTTTGGCTCTCGGCAAGAGAAATCAAGCAAGATATGTTTTTAGCGCTCATGTTGGAAGAGAGGATGCCGAGGAGGTAATAAACTTGGCAGAAGTCCTGCTTGCTATTCTTGAAAGGAGACTAAAGTAGACCCATGATGCTCGTTTACGGGTAAGGATACTCGTAACTAAGCCGGATACCCGAAACTCGAAGCTGGAAAAAAAGACGAGCCCCGAATTGAAGGGAGGAGATGAGTTATGGCCACTAAGGTAAAAGAGAGAGAAAAGTCTGAGACTCCTGGAGGACGATTGGTTCCCATTTACATAATGGGGGAGAGGTACGAGGTGCCTGATAGCTTGACGATCCAAAAGGCCTTGGAGCATGCGGGCTATCAGTTGGTCCGGGGGTGTGGGTGTCGGGGTGGCATCTGCGGTGCTTGCGGCACAGTGTACCGGATGCCCGGAGCGTATCGCATTGAGGTCGGGTTGGCCTGTCAGACAGTGGTCAAAGCCGACATGCATTTAACCCAGATTCCCTTCTTCCCGGCCAACAAAGCGACCTACAATGTCGATGAACTGAAGCCCGTAGGTTCGGTTGTGGCCAGTTTGTATCCAGAGCTGTTCAAGTGTGTCGGCTGCAATACCTGCACCCGGAGCTGTCCCATGGATATTGAGGTCATGGAGTACATATCCCAGGCCATTCGGGGAAACATCGCCAGGGTGGCTGAGCTCTCCTTCGACTGTGTCATGTGCGGTCTCTGTACGGCCCGGTGCCCGGCCGAAGAGGTCCAGTATAATGTGGCCATCCTCTGCCGACGGCTTTACGGCAAATACATCGCCCCCAAGGCCGAGCACCTCCAAGCGGCCGTGCAGAAAGTCGAACAGAAGAAATATAATGAAGCACTCAACAAACTTATGAAGGCCAATGTGGACGAATTGAAGAAACTGTATGTCGAGCGCGAAGTGGAGCCAGAGATGGCCGATGAGTCGTGGACACCGGAAAACAGAGACTACCTGTAGCAAATCCAAATGACAAATAAGTACCAATAGCAAATCCAAATGACAAATAAGTACCAAATCCCAAAGAAATCCCAAGCCCCAAATCCAAAATGGGGTCTGCTGAGAGCGAGTGAGAATGGTGTTTTTGGGATTTTGAAGTTGGGATTTCTTTTGGATTTTGGATTTTGGATTTTG
>JBHIER010000030.1:0-13461 GCA_046760705.1 bacterium | reverse complement strand
CCTCAGCCCAACGATCTGAAAAATGGGCCTCATCGATAAAGAGATAAAGTTTACGCTCCTTGGGCGCAATCTCCTCGTAATAGTAATTGAAACCCTCCATAATGGGATTTTCCACCCCCCTGAATTCCATACTGCCAACGGATAGATATAATATTCTCCGGGGATCCAGACCTTCCTTAAGAAGTTTCTCTATGACCTGAAGTAAAAGGGCGGTCTTTCCTGTTCTCCGCAGGCCGACGATCTGTAAGGCCCGTTCATCCCTGAGAGATCGAATAATAAACTTAAAGAGCTTGCGTTTCGTTTCCGGAATCTCAAACCCTTTTCCAAACCACCAGGGATTTCGTTGAAAGAGCACTCGCCTTATCTTTTCCATCTTACCCTTTTTCCCTCTTCATGGGGAAACAAATCCTTCAACTATTTTTACTGCTCAGCAGCAATTTCGATAGCCTTTTTGTGTGCCCCTGTAGGAAATTACAAAATCTTGACTTTGATCCATTCTCTCAATAGAAAATCGACGATGAAAAAAGAGTGCCTCTCCCTCCCTATAAGACCCTTTGTTCCAATCTGCTGAACAAATCTGCTTAATTCATCCAAAGAACCAAACCCGCTCCTTGCACAAAATTCATCGGTCAATATGTCTTCGCCTTCATGGAAAGCGATTGACTTGATTACCTTCTTCTCATCACTTGAGAGTGTGTCCCAGATTCCAAGATAATAATCATAATTTTCAAATATAAGTTGGCTTATGAGCTCTTCTACCTTTTTTTCGTCAATCTCTTTCTCCGAAAAGTACCTCTCCCATAATTTATAACTCAGAAATTGAGCATTGTATGGAACTTCTCCCGTCACAGAGAGTATTTTTTCAATTGCTCTTTCCTTTAGAGTAAACCTTGACTCTATGAACTTATTCTCAAGAAAGTTTCTAAACGTTTCATAGGGTAGCTTATGTAATGTCATAATATCGCCCATCTTATAAAATGCTCTATTTGTATTGCTTATCATATCAGTAAGAATAGAAGTTTTGGACCCAGAAAATATGTATGCTGTATTGTAATGGAATTGAAAATGCGACCTCATCACTTTCTCGACCTGTTCTCCGTTTAAGTTTCTTACCTCCTGGAATTCATCAAAAGCCACCACAAATTTTTTGTCTCTCTCTTTGGCTATCTTTTCAGGCAAATCGTACATATCAGGCAAGTATGAGCAAGCTTGCTCTTCGGTCAAGGAATACTCTAAAGCTATGGTAGGTTTTCCCTCGTAATCAAAAGTGATGGTTGGTCTGATGCCTTTTGATAACTTCTTTATAAACTCGACCTCTTTTTCCAGGTGTTTCTCCGTAGCCTTAGCGATTGAGGTAGAATAAAGTCCAGCAAGTTCTTTGTAAGAGGTAACCCTTGAAAGGTCTATGTATGCTGTGAGGAAACCCTCTTTTTTGAGAGATTCCAGAAGAGTCGACATGAGTGAAGATTTTCCATATCTTCTTGGCGATAGAATAAAAATGCGCCCCGCATTTTGAGCAGTTCGGGTAAGTTTCTGAAGTTCATCTTCACGATCACAGAGCTCTTTTCCTGTAACTGCTTTACCATAGATGAAGGGATTTTCCATAGCATTTCACACCAATCCAAGGGATCAAGTCTGCGTTTGACGCTTTTCCCGTCTATATGAGTCTCATGCAAAGTGGAAATCAAAGAGTAAATTTGCACCAAGTGTTTTCAGATTCTCCTCCATCTCCTTAATGTCCATTAGATCAGATGGGCTTTTACCCAACTGTCTTCTTAATCTCCTATACTCATCGTAGATTTCCCTGACCCTTCCATATTCATCATATACCCTTTTTGCTTCCTCAGGGTGTCGACTTGTCTTTGTAGTCCCTTTGTTCATTTTACCACCTTCCATTATCGCAGCCCTTTTAAGAATCAAGAAGCTAAGGGTCCATGCAATCGCTGATTATTACACCCTCGAGACCTCCTTGTCAATCTTTGCGATAAATTTCTCAGCTTCTGATAATGAGGCCCCAATTTCTTCGCGTGTATGCATTACCGGAGGCCCGGGTGGATATCGTTCCTCTATGTAGTATCCACTCACTCGAATACACAAATCAAGAAAATCTTGATATTCCTCATCCTTCCGAACAATCGGGTTAAGTAATACTTCCAGGTCATGAGTCCGTTTGGGAACAAGCCCCCAGTGAACGTGGAGTCCTTTAAGATACAACTCCAACGCCTGCTGAATTAAAATTCCAATAACATCAGTAAAATGTCCAGCATCGAAGAGGATTTTAGCCCCCTCAAAATGGTGTCGCCCTCTGTCAATCCATTCCTTTACCTGCTCTTTCATAGAGAACTTTGCCCTTATTCGCAATCTCCTTGACAAAAAAATCGCCCATAGCAAGACGCTTCCTCAACTCATCAGGCGTGTAGACCAGAGGAGACACGGGAATGTCGCGGTTCTTATCCCACAGGAGTTTTTTCACTTCGACCCACCGCTCTGTTCGATTCGCCTTCGTCGCTTTCAGAATGAACAGATCGATATCACTGTCATCTGTAGGCTCTCCATACGCGTACGATCCATAAAGGATAATCTTATCAGGAGAGTACTTTTCTACAATCTTCTTTACTATTTCATCAATTACTCTTTGAATGTTTTTACTATCGGACATATTCTACCTAACTCACAACGTATTTTTCACTCCAGTCTCTTACTCCCACCAATATACTTTCGTAAAAAGACTCATCTTATACCACCCTCACTTCAACATCACCATCTTCTTCGTTTCCGAGGTGGGGCCGATGGTGATGCGGTAGAGGTACATGCCGCTGGGCACCAGGTTGCCATCGTCATCCCGGCCGTCCCATGTAACCGTGTACGTGCCAGGTACTTGAGGACCCTCAACCAAGACCCGCACCCGCTGACCGAGGGAGTTGTAAATGACCAGGGAGACGTTCTCGCGGCCATTTACGATGTAGTCGATGTGCGTCTCGGGATTGAAGGGGTTGGGATAGTTCTGGGAGAGTACACAACTCCGCGGAACAGACACACGCCCAGAAACGCTGCCCAGGAACGAGGTGGCCCCGTCGAAGCCGACGGCCTCGATCCAATAGTAGTAGATCTCGCCAGGTGTGGCGGTCTTGTCGACGAACGAATACGAATGGGAACCGGTGATGAGGGTGCTGTTCAGCCTGTGTTCAACCGTGGGCCTGAGCCCAGCCTGCACCAACCTGTAGACATTGAAACCGGCGATCTTCTCCTCGTACGCCGTCTCCCAGAGCACCGTGGCCCACCCGTCGCCGAACTGGACGGAGAGATGGCTCAGTTGAACCGCGGTCTGTGTCTTACTATACTGAATGGTCAACGTCTCGTCTTTCGAGAAAGAAGCCTGGCTGATGCTCTTCATATCGACGGTCCGGTTGAGCATAAAATCGCCTTCAGGCAGCTCGTCACGATCCCAGGATATGGTTCCACCCGTGCCTTTTGTCTCAATGGTCCATTCGAGATTTGAGCTGGCAGAGCTGCGAACGTCTTTCGACAGTCTGCCAACGAGGGTCGTTTCCGGAAAATAGACCTCAAATTTGATCACAGGAGGCATGGGCGGAAGGGCCATGTCCAGGCCGGAGTCAAAATTGTCCGTCCCCGCCGGATCGACCCCGAAGGTTAGATTCTTTGCCCTCAAAGAATCTGGAAGGGATGTGTTGCTGCTCAGACATGTGAGATCGACCGTCCAGCTTTCCATCGACGCCACAGCGCCTCTGCCCACCACAGGCAAAAGGACAGTCTCCTCTTGAGGAGCAATAATATTTAAGGCAATCAACCCCCACTCCTCCCCTATTTGAGAGGGAGTGAAGACGATGGTCACGTCCACCCCCCTGGATTGGGACGACACAACGAGCGGATACGGCCCCGGTGGTGATACGATAGTGAAGTCCGGATTGTCGCATCCGATCCCACCTATGACCCAGTCGCCGTCCCGGCCGTTGGGCAGAGGGCAGTTCAAAGTGATAGAGGCCGGTTCCCCCACGGGTACGTCGCCGAAATTGTACACGTACGATGGGCCGACGGTGAAGAAGCCGTCCCTCGTCCCCGGGAAGATCTCGTTCTCGTCATTATCGTAGAAGGCTACTGCGACCAGCGTCAGGGGCACGGTGCCAAAATCTGCATCCGGAGCCACACTGAAGCCAACCCTCAGGATCGATCCGGTCCCGGGTTCGATAACCTTATTCCCGAAATCGGAAATGAGCACGAGGAGCTCTCCGGCAGAGACCACATCCCAATCGAAGGAGCCCATGTGGGCTATTCTTGAGGTGGTCTGCACATTGGAGATGGACAGCCGGTCGGGGTCAAAATTGAGGAAAAACCGAACCGTGGCCACCGGAACCGTGTTGCTCAAATAGATGAAGACCGGATTGTCGTCACTGCCGGGCGTACCATGTCCGCTCCCGACCGTTAAGATGGCTGCAGGAAAGCCTTCCCCGGCAAGCTCCACGTAGAGCACCGGCTCATCGGAATCGTCGCTGGCCACGAGCAGACTGCCGCGCACTGCTCCCACGGCCGAAGGGATGAAGGTAACGGTCACCTCGAGGCTGTCCCTCTTGGGTACGATCGCAGGCAAGATGATCTCTGAGACGACGAAATCGGCCCGGCTGGAGCTCACAGTTGAGATGACGAGATCGGCTCCGCCCACATTGCGCACCGCCAGTCTCCGCTCGGCCGAAGAGCGCAACGCCACGCGACCGAAGTCCAGGCTCGTGGCAGAGAGCTCGATATCCGGCTCGGCTCCGTGACCCAGGAGCGTAATGTAGAGAGCAGCTTCGTCAGGGTCGTTGGAGAGCACGGTCAACCTGCCGCTGATCATGCCCACGGCAGAGGGTTGAAACGTAATCAGCACCGTGACATCCTCTCTCGGTGCCAGGGTCAGGGGAAAACTGGGCGAGGTGACCACAAAGTCTGAGGTATCAGAGAGGATGGACTCGACCACCAGATCCCGCGTTCCGAGATTCGATACGGAGAATTCCCACTCTTCGGACTGGCCCAATTTCACCCGGCCGAAGATGTAACTTGAGGCCGATAGCCAAATGTCCGGCCCCACTCCGCGGCCCCTCAGAGCCACCGAAAGCTGCCCTTCGTCCGGATCGCTGCTGAACACGGTCAGGCTGCCAACGACATCGCCTAAAGATGTCGGAGCGAAGGATGCAGTCACAGTGAGACTGCCACCCGGGGCCACAGTCTGGGGAAAATCGGGCCTGAGGACAGAAAAGGGGCTCGGCTGGGCTTTCACCGAATCGAGGGCCAGCTCGACTCTGCCCCGGTTGTAGACCATAAAATCGGTCTCGGCCACCTCTCCCACGTCCACCTCTCCAAAATTGTAACTGGTGGGGGACAGATCGATATCCGGGGCAATGCCCCGACCCCACAGCGGCAGAACAAACCGTTCCTCGTCCGGATCGTTGCTCAGTACCACCAGGCTTCCTCGTACAGCCTGAGCCGAGGAAGGGGTGAAGCTCACCGCCACAAAAACGCTTTCACGCTCAGCCAGGACCAGGGGATACCCAATCTCCTCCACCGAAAAATCGGAGCCGACGGTAAAAATGCTATCAACCACCAACTCTCCCACCCCCAGGTTGGCCATGGGGGCCGCCCACGTCGCTGAGGAGTCCACTACGACCTCACCGAAATCGTGGATGATCTCCGCTATACAGATATCGGGTTTGATGCCCACACCGCTCAGGGAAAGTGCCAAGGCACCTTCATCAGGGTCATTGCTCTCAATGGTTGCTGAGGCTGAAATCGGGCCCACAGCCGACGGGGCGAAGGTGATCACGACGACCGCACTCTCGGCCACCGCCACTGTGCAGGGGAAGGTCGGTGCCGCGGCCTGGAAATCGGTCTTGTCTGTCAATACCTGGCTGATGATCAGTTCCTTCGTCCCCGGGTTGCGAATAATGAGAGGCCAATCGGCAGACCGGCCCACGGAGACGTGGCCGTAGTCGTGACCCCACACCTCCACAGCGATGTCCGGAACGGTCACAGTAAAAATCCCGTCCTCCGTGGTCACCGGCACAGGACTGCCGACAGCATCGTAGAGGATCACCCCGACGAGGTTGAGGTCCAGTCCCTCCATGGGGGCCTCGGCCGAAACCTGCAGAGTGAGCTCAACAATCGGCCCCGAACCGGAGGGGATCACCCCTCCGCTCAAATCCTGTATGAGAATCACGATCTGACCGGCGTGCGGGAAACCGATGTTGAAAATACCCATGTGCCTGGTCCGCTCTGCCAACTGAACGTCGGTGATGGTCAACAGATTTGAATCGTAGGTCAGACCGAGCTGCACCCCGGCGATCTGCAGGGGATTTTGCAGATCGATGAAGACCTTGTTCCCGCCACTGCCTGGATCGCCGAAGCCGTCGACGACCTTCAAAAGGGGTACAGGCAACCCATTCCCCCTGAGAGTGAGATCGACGTTCGGCTCGAAGAGATCGTTGCTGGTGACCGTCACCGTCGCTTCGACAGATCCCAGGGCCGAGGGGACAAAGTGGATCGATACGGCCAAGCTCTGCCCGGGCTCGATGGTCTGAGGGAAGGTTGGGCCAGCGACGAGAAAGTCGATATCGTCGGTGACCACCTGATGAATGGTCAACGGCCCTCGCCCGATGTTGTGCAGGGGCAGGACCCACAGGGCCGAATCGGAGACCACGACGTCGCCGTAGTCGTGGTGGTCGATAGGTATATAGAGATCCCCGGCAATGCCTCTCCCCGTCATATCGACCGCGAGCAGCGGTTCGTCCGGGTCGTTGCTCTCGACGGACAGACGGCCAGCGATCTCCTCACCCGATGCGGGCACAAAGGCCACTGTCACCTCGATGCTTCCGGCCGGGGCCACCACCTGAGGGAAACTGGGTGAGAGCACGGAAAACTCCGGGCGATAGCTGACCACACCGTAGACGACCAGATCAGCGGTCCCCAGATTGGAGATGGTCAGCCTCCAGAGGGACGAATCACCCACGACCACATCGCCGTAATCGTGGCTTGGAGCCGAGAGCTCGATGTCGGGAAGGACACCCTCACCCGTCAATTGGATAGTCGGCAGATCCGCGCCGAAATCTGCAATCTCTATGGTCAGGATACCAATGAACCTCCCGACTGCGGAGGGGACGAACATCACGCCGACATCAATGCTCCCTCCGGGTGGCATAGTGATGGGAAACTCCTGGGAGACGACCACAAATTCGGGCATATCGGAAGTGATGCTGAGGATAGTCATCTCCGATCTGCCACGGTTGGAGAGCACCAGTGTCCAGTCCGACGAACTGCCCACCAGAACCTTTCCGTAATCGTGCCGCTCAGCCGAGAGCTCAACATCGGTCACCACCGCCCTTCCCCTCAAGGTTACAGCGACCACCGGAGCCTCGGGATCATCGGTGGTCACGGTCACGGTGCCCGAGTTGTCACCCGAGGTGATGGGAGCAAAGATGACGGTCACATCTAAGCTGTCTCCGGGCTCCATGATTCTGGGAAAGGTCGGGCCACTGACGATGAAGTCGGTATTATCGGAGACAACCTGGGTGACGATCAGGCGTGCATTCCCTGTGTTCGAAAGGGTGAAGCCCCAGACCGAAGAGTCTCCGGCAGTCAGGGTTCCAAAATCGTGGGCCGTAGCGGAGATGTGGAGTCCGGGGAGAACCCCCTCCCCCTGCACCGGGATGGTCACGCTCTCCTCGTCGGGATCATTGCTGGTAACGGTCAAAGTTGCGGAGACGGAACCGAGCTCCGAAGGGGTAAAGGCCACCACCACTCCAATCGAGGCGCCAGGGGAGACGGTCTGAGGGAAGGTGGGGGTGGTGATTTCGAACTCGCTCCTATCAGAGGTCACATTGAACACCGTCAGATCGGCCGTGCCCGTGTTCATAATCATCAGCGCCCAATTGGAGGTCCCTCCCACCCGGACCGGGCCGTAATTGTGGCTGGTGGCCGAAAAGGCCACATCCTGAAGGATACCGGTTCCTGTGAGCAGAAGGGATGTGCATTGATCAATCACCCCGTCCACGCACACTTCGAGACTGCACTCAGCTCCTCCGGGGGCAGAAGGGCAGAACCTGACCGTCCACTCCACGCTTTCTCCAGGGGCAATGATCAGCGGGACAATAATGAAATACAGCTCAGGAACGGTGAAGTCAGGATGACTGATTCTGACGTTGGTAATCTCAAGGTCGCTCGTCCCGGTGTTGGAGATGGTCAGTGGCCACTCTCCGCAGTCGCCCACCAGTATGCGGCCAAAATCGTGGCTGTATGAGGAAAACTCCACCTCAGGCGAGGCTCCGAAGCCCTGCAGCATCACCTGCAACACACCCTCATCCGGATCGTCGCTCACAATCATGAGCGTACCGACCGAAGCCCCGACAGAGGAGGGCCTGTAGGAGACAGCCACATCCTCACTCTGCCCAGGCCCCAGAGTGAGAGGGAAAACAGGGGCCGTCACCACAAAGTCCGGATGTGTCGATCTCACCTGGGAGAGGCGTACACTCTGCCCTCCAATATTCGTAACGGCAAAAACCCACTCCGCCGACCCACCCACAACCACGGAGCCAAAGTCGTAAAAGGTCTCAGAAAGGAGAATGTTCGCATCGACCCCCTTCCCGGTCAGGGTCACGGTCAGAACCTCCTCGTCAGGATCGTCGCTCCTCACCGTCAGTCCCCCGGATTTGGTCCCTGCTGAGGAAGGTACAAAACTGACTTCGACCATAAGTTGGGCCCCAGGCCCGATTGTCGAGGGAAGCTCAGAGGTTGTGGGGACAAACTCGCTGTTGTCCGAAACAATATCTGCTACGACGAGATCGAGTTTCCCCAGGTTGGAGAGCACCAGGGTCCACTCCGAAGACTGGCCCACCACCACAAGGCCAAAATTGTGATCAGTTGCCGAAAGCTCAATATCAGGAAGCGCTCCTTCACCCTGGAGGGTGATCGTCACCTCCTCCTCGTCAGGATCGTCGCTCCTCACCGTCAACGCTCCGGAGACAGCCCCGAGGACCGAAGGAGTGAAAGCCACCACCACTCCCAGAGAATCGCCTGGTTCGATGTGCTGAGGAAGTACGGGCGACGCGACCACAAACTCGGCCCGATCAGAGACCACATCGTGGACGGTGAGCTCAGCAGTCCCGCCGTTGGAGACGATGAAGGCCCAGTTGGACGTTCCCCCAACCCTGACCAAGCCGTAATCGTACCCTTCAGCCGAAAGGGCTATGTCCTGAAGGACTCCTCTCCCCCTCAGGGGTACATCGACACATTCATCGACGGCTCCATCGACGCATACGCTCAGTCTGCCCGAGGCCGCGCCTGGTGCCGACGGACAGAACGTGAGCTCCACTTCCTGGCTATCGCCGGGAGCCACGATGAGGGGGAGCCCGGGCATAGAGGCTCGGAAGTCGACATGATCCGTGGTCACGCTCAGAAGCTCCAGATCGTACGTGCCCCTATTATGGACCATCAAATCCCAGGCCGCACAGGCCCCGGCCACCACGTCGCCGAAATCGTAACTGTAAGAAGAAAGCTCCAGTTCCGGGGCTACCCCCACTCCGGCCAGAGCCAGGGTCAACACGCCCTCATCAGGATCGTTGCTCCTGACCTCGAGACTCCCGACCCTGACCCCCACAGAGCTCGGAACGAAAGCCACCCTCACCTCGACACTGGCCCCATTCTGTAAGGTGTAAGGGAAGACCGGGGCGGCCACCATAAAATCGGAATGGCTGGAGACCACCTCTGTAATTTCGAGACTGAGCTCCCCCAAATTGGTGATGGTGAAGGTCCAGTCCGATCGGGCTCCAACCACCACTGAGCCGAAATCGTGGCTTCTATCGGAGAGAAGAATGTCTCTGGCCAGCCCTTTTCCTCTCAAGCCTATGGTCAGCACCGGATTGTTGGGATCGTTGCTGGTTATGATGAGCTGACCTTCTTTGTGGGTCGAATTCGGCGGGTGAAAGGCCACCGGAATATCGAGGGACCCTTGAGGATCAATGATGATGGGAAAAACGTATTCGGCAATACCGAAATCGACACTGTTGGTCAGTTCAATGCCGTCGATGGTCAGCGGTGCTGTCCCGCGGTTAGAGAGAGTCAGTATCCATTCAGCCGCATCGCCGACGGCCAGGGCTCCGAAGTCGTGATCGAGGGCGGAGGCACCGATCTGGGGCAGCACCCCTTCCCCCTCCAACAGGAGAGTGACAACGTCCACCACAGGATGGTTCGTCTCCACCACCAAGCTGCACAGCTTCGCTCCCACGGATTTGGGCGCGAAGGAGACGGTCACATCGAGGCTACATTCGGGATAGATCTTCTGGGGAAAGGCCGGTGTGACGAGGACGAAATCGGGAAGATCGCACCGAACATCGGAGATGATGAGATCGTAGTCTCCCTGGTTGGTGATGGTAAAGGTCCACGAGGTAGAATCGCCCACCCAAATCTGGCCGAAGTCGTGGCTCGTTTCCGACAGCTCGATCTGCGGAGACACCCCGCGTCCGGATAGGTCAATCTCCACCGCACCCTCGTCATAATCGTTGCTGTAGACGACAAGCTGTCCGTCTCTGTCGCCCAGCTCTGCGGGGGAGAACAGTGCCACCACATCGATCCGACCTCCCGGCTCAATCACCTGAGGAAAGGAGGGTGACTCCACGGAAAAATCGTTCACATCCGAAACGATGCTATCCACCACCAGATCGACCGCACCTAAATTGGAAAGAGCAAGGGTCCACCCGCGGGATTGGCCCAAAAGTACCTCTCCGTAGTTGTGGCTCAGGGCCGAGGGATCGATGTCCGGGGCGATCCCCGTCCCCTGGACCCGAAGAGGCGAACACGGCTGATAGGAATCGTTGTTGATGATGGTCAGACTTCCCTCCTTTCGACCTTCAGAGGAGGGGACGAAGGCGATGAGGATCTCGATACCGCAATACTTCTTGACTTCTCGTGGAAAGGGCGGAGAGACGGTGACAAAATCTGGGTGGCCGGAGTCGACGCGATCTATCACCAGGTCTTCGTCTCCCAGGTTGGTAACAATGACCGTCCACATTGATGAGTCGCCCACCGCAGCCGTCCCGAAATTGTGCTCAGCTTCGGACAGATGTATCTTTGAGGCGGCCCCAACACCGGTCAGTTGCACGCTCAGCAGGGCTTCGTTGGGATCGTTGCTCCTGATCGATAGGGTCCCCATAATCTCTCCCTCGGTCAGGGGCAGAAAGGTCACGGTGACATCGAGGCTCGATCCTGGGTCCACTGTCTGCGGAAAGGCTGGCGATGTGACCGCGAACTCCTCCCGGTCTGAAGTGAGCTCTGTGACCGCCAAATCCTTCGTACCCTGGTTGACAATAGTCATCGTCCACGGTTGCGGATTGAGGAGCAGCACCCGGCCGTAGTCGTGACTCAGAGAGGAGAGCTCAATCTCCGGAGCAGAGCCGTAGCCGGTGACCGTAATGATAACGGTTCCTCTCTCCGGGTCGTTGCTGTCGAGAGTGATCTGTCCTGTCCTGGTGCCAGCTTCGGAGGGTGTGAAATCGATGGTCAGGTGGACGTGGGAAGAGGGATCGATCCTTTGGGGGAATGTGGTCGGATCGACGATCTGAAAGTCCGGGTTGTCGGAGCTGGCCCGGCTGACGATCAGCTCGAGATCCCCCCAATTATACACGGTCAGCCGCCATTGGGCCGATGCTCCCACCTCTATCAGCTCGAAATCGTGCCCGTTCTCCGAGAGGAGGATTTGAGGGGCAGGGGGAGGGGCCCCGGTGCCGCGCAGGAGGAGGACCAATGTCTCATTCTCCGGGTCATTGCTGACCACCGTCAGGTTCCCTGTGACCTCCCCCAGGCTCGTCGGAGCGAAGAGCACCGTCACCGAGAGCACAGCGCCGGGCTCGACCGTTTGGGGAAAAGAGGGGGCGGGGACGGTGAAGGCCGGGTGATTCGAAAAGACACCTTTTACTGTCAGAGGTGCCGTACCCAGATTCTGGATCACCAGCTCCCACGGGCCGGAGCTCCCCAGGTGCACCTCGCCAAAATCGTGGCTCTGGGCCGAGAGATGAATATCAGGCTTGACCCCCATGCCACTCACGGAGATGAGGAGCACGGGCTCACCGGGATCGTTGCTGCTGACGGTCAGTGTCCCCGTTATCAGACCCAAGGAGGAGGGCGTAAAGAGAACCGATTGGATCACACTACTGCCTGGAGGGATGATTCTGGGGAAGGTCGGATCGGCCACGCTGAAATTGGGATGGGATGAGGTGATGGCCTCCACGGTCAAATCGGCCGTACCCTGGTTGGACAGAGTCAGGCTCCACACGGCTGAGTTCCCCAATAAGACAGGGCCAAAATCGGAGCTTCTGGCCGAGACTTCAATCTGGGGGGCAACACCCCGACCGGAGAGTGAGACGGTCAAGACCCCTTCGTCAGGATCGTCGCTCCTCACCCTCAGCACCCCGGCCCGAACCCCAGCCGAGGTGGGCGTGAAAGCGACTGAGACGGTGAGACTCTCATCCGGAGCGATCTCCTGCGGAAATGTGGGCCCGAGCACGGAGAACTCGGCTCGATCCGGGAGGACGGAACCGACCCGCAAATTGGCCAGACCTGTATTAAAAATTTGAAATTCCCAGGTAGCCGATGTGTCGATGAGGACATCGCCAAAATCGTGGCTCACCGCCGACAGCAGAATGTTGGGCGAGCGGGGGATTCCCCTTCCTGTTAAGGCGATTGTCACCTCACTCTCATCGGGATCGTTACTGCGCAGAGTCAAGCTGCCGTCGATCACTCCTACGGTGACTGGGCTGAAGGAGATCTCCGCGGCCAGGCTTCCAGCCGGCTCCACCGTCTGAGGAAAGGAGGGGGAGACAACCGCAAATGCGGACGGGGCGATGATGGCCTGGCTCACGACAAGGTCCAGTGTGCCCCAGTTATAGATTATGAGCCCCAAGGATGAGGAGCTCTCTGTCATGACCTCGCCGAAGTCGAGGGTCGTGGCTGAGAGGCCGATATCGGCGCTCAATCCCGTCCCCAACAATGAGACATAGAGGATGGCCTCATCGGGGTCATCACTCCTGATAATGAGGTTGCCGGTCTTCACCCCGCCCGAGGTGGGAGCAAAAGTGACCACCACATCGAGCCTGCCCCCCGGAGGTACAGACTGGGGGAAATCGTCAGGGGATGCGACCAGAAAATTGGGGTCTGTGGAGACAATCTCGGTGACAATCAGGTCAACCGGGCCGATGTTGTGAACGGTCAATGTCCAGTCTGACGAGTTGCCGACCACGACACCGCCAAAGTCGTGGCTGGTCTCGAAAATGTTGATCTCAGAGGCCACCCCGTCCCCCTCCAGGGAAACGTAGAGCGTCTCCTCGTCAGAGTCGTTGCTGAGGACGGTCAATCTTCCCGTGATCTGACCCGGGGCGGAGGGGCTCAAAGTAACCGTCACATCGAGGCTGTCCGGGCGTCTTCCCC
>JBHIER010000029.1:0-13795 GCA_046760705.1 bacterium | reverse complement strand
GCAGGACGCCCCGACGGCGAGGTCCACCGCGATGTCGCCGGGGTAGTTGAACTGGCCATCCTCCACCCCTGTCGGCAGGGGATCGCCATCGGTCACGGTGGCGTTGGCAAAGGTCAGCGGATAGGCTCCAAGACTATCGCCAATTACGTCGAAGAGGATGTCGGCAATCTGGCCCGCGCCGGAGCCCAAGGGGCACGTCCCGGTGACCCTGACTCCACCGGTAATGTCGGCCTTTGTGAACGAACACCCCTGCCCCCGACCAGAGCCGACGACCCCACTCACGGACAGATTGTCGGTGTCAAAGAGGAGATCGAACTGAACGGAAGCGACGTCCATCGTCTGGTGCAAACTCACAGGCACGTTGATCCCAGCACTTCCTGAATATCCGGCCCCTTTTCCAAGGGAGAGAACGGCCGACGGTTTGACTACGGTGAAGACTCCGTGCACAATCATACCTGAAAGGGGAACCCCGAGAGGGTCGGCAATGGTGACCCCGGAAAAGGTCAAGGCATATTCCCCATCAGGGGCTTGGGGGTTCAAGTTCACATACATTTCACCAATAGTTCCCGTGCCAGCCTGGATAATGTGTTCGCTCTCCACAATAGAAGCCACCAAGCGGATGCCACCTTCGATCTGGGAAAATGTCCAAATGTCCATATCGCTGGCCCGGCCGGTCTTCACCAGATCGGTCACGGTGATTGCGGTATCGTCAAACAGCAGGTCAAATTGGAGAGCCGCCACGCCCTCGGGGTTGTGAACGTCAAGGTCCAGATAGACCGTAGTCCCACGGCTGCCCTGGGCAGCCGTTTCAGCGGAGAGGCTCAACTTTGTAGGCTGAACAGTAAATGTACCTTCTATCGAATTTACAAGGTTAAACGGGTCGCCGTTCGGAGCGAAGATAGGTACGGGGTCCGTCGGTATGGTCAAGGCATAATCGCCTGTCTGCGTGCCGATAACATAAAATGTGAGGCTGAGCACTGAAGGAAGTGGTCTGATTATCCCTATGTCCAGAGAGTCACACTCTCCTACAGTGGACATGTTTATGCCCGTTCCGGTCGGCTGCCAGTCTATGGCGCACCAATCGGCAAAGGGCCCGACGCTCCGAACGTCCGACACCTCAAACATCTGAGTGTCGAAGTCCAGATCGAGCAAGATAGATCCCATATAGCCGTAGGTTTCCATGCTGATGACCACCTCAACTGTGTCCCCAGGAACCCCGGTTGCATCACTAACTGCCAAATTAGCAATTCTGTACTGGGCTCTGCCACTTCCTACCGCAACACCCAAAAGCATCACAGAAACGCCGAGAAGAACTTTCAAATATCTCAACAATACCACCTCCTCTTAAATGCTCCAGATCTGTCGGCCAGAGAACTTCTGCAATGGACAATGTGCACTACGCACACCCTCTCCCCAGCCTACCATAAATGCTGAGAAAGGCAGGCCTGCGATTTACCTGACGGTTCACCACCTCCTTTCCGACAATGTGATGGGGTTGCTTTTCGATTTTGACCTGACTGCAAGACGCCCCCCAGAGCCGTCTCTTGCGGCTAAAGAGAAAAATTATAATCCAACGATCGACCTTTGTCAAGGGAAAAATGGTCCCATCGGACAAATCTTACCTGCCTCCTTATTGGCTTCGCCACCCGCTCACTTTTCGTAGGCGTGATGGGCGCGGGAGAAATGTTCATGGACGATCTTCCATTCGCCGTTCTTTCTCCGGTAGACGTGGCTGCCCCGCCCTTGAACTTCCCGCCTTGTCTTGCCAAAAATCATGGCCACAAGCCAGTAAAAGCTCAGAATTGCTGTATCTCCAAAGACCTGAACAGAGGTATCGGAGATGCTGTATTCCAGTTTCGACGTCTTCTGAAGATAGTACTCAAAGGTCTTCCTGAGATCATCCAGACCGGCAAAACGGTCATGTTTTGTGGACGAGAAACCGACGATGTCAGGGTCGAAAAAGCTCAGAATCCTGTCCACATCGCCCCTGTTAAAAGCTCCAACCTGCTCCTTTTCCAGCGATAAAATCAAACTCTCGATCTCCTCCACGGCGCACCTCCTCTTTGCGAAGAATGGATCACCCTTCCGATCACCAAGCTCGGCGGGCTTTCCATTCGACAGACAGTACCCGCCCTTTCTGAGACAATTTACACCCTTTGTCGGTGAAAGTCAAGGGTCGAATGGAGTTTCGAAAGCCAGTGGGGGATGGATCGGGTCCTGCCAGTGGTCCTCAAAAAGACGGGGTCGATTGAAGTTTATCGGAGATTTATGGATTCGAGGGTCCCCCTGATGCCTCTCCTTTGGGGGAAGATGGATGGCAGTTCCGTGGAGGTCATGGACGGCTTCCTGCAGGGCTTCGGACATGGTGGGATGAGCGTGAATCATCTTCGCCCACTCTCTGGCCGTCAGGCCGGTCTGAAGGGCTAAGACCGCCTGGTGTACCATCTCCGTGGCGTGGGCACCGATCATGTGTGCCCCTAAAATCTTATCGGTGTCAGCATCAGCGACAACTTTAACGAATCCGGAGAGCTCACCCAGGGCGTGGGCCATGCCCAGACCGCGCATCTGAAAACGGCCGACCTTCACGCCGAAGCCCTTCTCTACAGCCTCCCTCTCCTTCAGGCCGACGCTGGCAATTTCGGGATGAGAAAAGATGCAGGCCGGTACGGCCGAATAATCGATCCGTTCATCCCCGCCCAAGGCGTTCTCCACAGCCACAATCCCCTCCCTGGAGGCAACATGGGCCAGCATCACCCCGCCGACCACATCCCCGATAGCATAGATTCCCTGAACAGACGTCTCCATCTTCCCGTTGACCAGAATCTCGCCTCTCTGCCCCTGGTCAATACCGATGGCTTCAAGACCGATGCCTTGAACGTTGAAGGCCCGGCCCACAGAGACGAGAACCCTTTCAGCCGCGATCTCCCGGCCGTCTGACAATCTTGCAGTGACCCCCCCTTCACTCCGCTGCTGAAGGGACTCCACGCTGGTTCGGACGAGGAGTCTGATCTTCTGCTTCCTCAATTCCCGTTCTACCGTTCGTGAAATCTCCTCGTCCTCCATAGGCACGGCGCGCGGCAGCAGCTCAACCATGGTCACCTCGGAGCCCAGAGCGCGAAAGATGGAGGCAAACTCACAGCCAATGGCTCCGGCCCCGATGATCAAAAGGCTTTTGGGAACCTCCCTGAGGGTGAGGGCTTCGTCGCTGGAAAGAACCGCCTCTCCATCAACGGTGACACCAGCAATGCCCGCAGGCCTCGAACCGGTGGCGAGGACGATCTTCTCTGCACCAAGCCGATCCTTTGAGCCGGCGGGACTCATAATTTCAACGGTGTGGGGATCGATAAGCCTGCCAGCACCGTAGCGCAACCTCACCCCGTAACTTCTGAAGAGGGACTGAATACCCTTCACCTGACGGCCGACCACCTCGTCCTTTCTGCCCATCATCCGGTCAAAATGGGCGGCCGCGTCTCCTTCTATTTCGAAGCCGTATTCCCCTCCGCTGCGGACCTTTTCGAGGGCACGGACCGAGGCGATCAACGTCTTGGTCGGGATACATCCTCGGTTGAGACACGCTCCACCCACCTCGTCCCTCTCGATCACGCACACCTTTGCGCCCAATTGGGCCCCCCGAATGGCGGCCACGTAACCACCTGGCCCAGCACCAAGAATTGCAACATCGTATGTGTCCATCTCGCGGGTTCATTGTGGGTTTGTTGATCTTTCTGGCGGGAATGTGTGGGAATCGAACCCACCTCCCGAGCCTAAAGGTTCGGGACTACGGATTTGAAGTCCGCGGGCGGCACCAGCCTACCAACCATTCCCGCTCAAAACAGGGACTGTTCCTCAAGAAAGGTTTGGCAGGGCGATCGGCAGACGGTCGGGCGGCCCGATCAGTCTTTCTCGTAGGTCACCCAGCTAATTTCGAGATCCCTTCCGTTGCTCTCGACTCGAAGGCAGGCGAGGCGTCCCTCGTTGGTCCGGGCATACAGTATGGTCCCCGGCTTGAGCCTGTTCTTCTCCCCTTCGCTCCCGTTGATGGGTGAGCTTGAATATCTGGCCAGGATGATATCGTCGAAGGTCACCTGATCGACGATGCCTTTGTGCGAGTACTCGGCCCCGTTCTGGGGGATGAAGAACCGGGAGGTGAGTCCCACCTCCGCCCATGAAAAGTCTGCCGCCCTCTCGTCGCCGACGGCTCCCTCATCCAAGTCAAAGACCTGAGCGCCCTTCACCGTCGTCTGGCCCTGAGAATGGGCGGGCGGCCCGACAATTGAATTGAGGTCGAAGGTGGCTATCTTCTTCTCCTCCTCGTCCGCCGGCACCCCTGTCTCCCTCGGTCCGGCCTTGGCCCCCACGTTCTCCTCCCCTTGCGCGCCTTTAACCTCAGAGCCTTTCTCAGCCAAGAGCTTGGAAATCAAAGCCTTGGCATCGTCACTGTACCAATCCCTCGCCCCCGGGGCGCTGCCCACTACCTTGCCGGTACGGTCGAGGAGAAAGGTGGCCGGATAACCCCTCACACCAAAGAGGAAGGCGGCCTTTCCGGTGGGGTCTAAAACGGTAGGAAAGGTCAGATTATATCGGTCCAAAAAGGGCCTGACCTTCTCCGCCGACTCCCTCACATCGACGGCCAGAATAGTGAACCCCTTCTCCTTGAAATCCTTATACAGCTTCTCCATGGAGGGCATCTCGCGCCTACAATACCCGCACCACGTGGTCCAGAAGTTGAGAAAGACCACCTTCCCTTTGAACTCCTCCAATACCACCTTCTTGCCGTCCAAACTCTTCAGGCTCACTTTCGGGGGATCGCGCCGCGGCTCGAACCTCTGAATGTGCATCCTGCCCCACTCATCGGCCAAAGGGAGAGCATTCCAGCAGACAATGAGCCCGAAGATGAGGGCGAGGCTGATGCCGCTTTTGACTGTCTTTTTGACCATTGATGACCCTTTCTCACCTCCCCTGTAATCCCTCGCTGAGAAGGATGAGGGGGTGCACATTGTTGGACCAACCGGTCGGGCTGCACCCCCTCGAGGAAGTGGTGGATGAGACCCAGAAGTTACTTACACTGACGGTCGAATTTCATTCCCCCTTTACAGCAGGACCCCTCCTTCGCCCTCTCCTTTCCCTCTCCACAAGACCCGCCGTGGCTATGTCCGCACTTCTCCAACTGCTCTTTGGTCAGCACAGATCGAGCCTCGAGGCGAGCATGCACCTGATCTTTTCTCATCTTTGTCTTCAGCTCGCCCAGTGCGGTGATTTTCCTGTCGATTGCGGCCCGATCAGGCGTCTCCTGCTGAAGCAGATCTCTCAGTTCCAGCTCCATGATTTCCAGATTGGCGCCCATCTTAATGGTTGACTTCTCATGTTCCGAGCGAATGGCTTTCAGGCGTTTCATCTGCTCTTCGCTGAGGCCCAGCTCATCCGCGCAGTGGAGATAGAACCCCTCACCACATTCCCCCATCCTGTGGTGGCCAACCATCTTGCAGCACTCCACTTCCCTCCCCTCACCCTTGATGCGCATCACCTTCATCTCACCACAGCCGGGCATACCCTGGGCCGAAGCCACGGTCGCCAGCGCCAGAATTCCGAGAAAAACACTCGGGATCAAAACCCTTTTCATTCGGCCTCACCTCCTTTCGAGACGCTCACGTTTTCGAACGTACCACTAAGAACGATCTTCCTGTTCGGTGGTTCCAAATACTGCCCTTCTCAACGACCGATAAAACTAATGAAGAAGGTTACCCCTGTCAAGCTTTATTATCTCTTTGATGGGGTCTTTTCGCGGTTGACACAGTCTCTGTCTCGGCCAACCGCTCCTTCTACCAATCAGACCCTCGGCTCGGATCTCCCGGGTCCAAGGGCGGGAGTACAACTGCCGCCATACCGCAGTAGTACTTCACCCAGAGGCTGAGAGGGAGGAACCCCTTCTAAAGTCATAATCGGGATTTCAGGGTTTTCGACAGCCTCACTGAAGAAGTTTTGACAGAACGGGAAATTCTCCTATCTTGTAGGTTGAAATCAGCAAGACCAACTTTGCCGACGCTCACATAGGATAGATTCAAAATTTCTTCTGCCACATTTCACCTTCGAGGGAACATATCCATGGCAGTTGGGGTCTTATCAATATTATTCTCTGTGTCTCTGCTTGCCCCCTTTGCGAAGCTCTACCGGGTGAAGGATCGACCGCGGATCGAAACCAGCGTGAAGGTGAGAACCTCTTGGATCAGGTCTGCTCAAGCGATTGTGTCCCGAAGCTCCTGTCCCCGTTTTTGCTAAGAACTCCTCAGAAAGGGAGAAGTGACCGCATGGGTAACGTGTTCGGCCGTCTTTTCATACTGTCTATGGCAGTTTTTGTCCTTCTCCTTGGAAGTTTTGGTGCTTCCGTATGCGGGGTCACCATAAATGAAATCATGTATGCCCCCGAGAGCGGCGAGCCGGAGTGGGTCGAAATATACAACCGGGGCGACGGCCCTGTTGATCTGAAGGGGTGGACGATAGAGGACTCCGACTCTACGAGGCCGAGGCTGCTGACAGCCGTCCCGATGGAGTTAGCCCCAGATGGCTATGTCCTTATTGTTCAAGATCTTGCAGACTTCCTCTCCCTCCATCCGAATGTGTTGTGCCCTGTCCTGAAACCCCTCTCCGGTTGGCCGCGCTTGAATAACGACGAGGACCGGATCGTCCTGCGCGACTCCACAAGAGCCCTAATCGACAGGGTGGCCTATGAGGGGCGATGGGGTGGGGGCGATGGAAAATCCTTGGAGCGGATCAATCCGAGCTGGGCGTCGGAGGAGCCTGAATCGTGGTCCACATCCGTCTCCGATTCGAAATCGACCCCTTGCGCCCAGAACAGCATCTACGCCTCCTCTTTCGTCCGCAAGGCCAGCCTTTCCGTCGACCCGGACCCATTTGAGGGGGAGACGACCATCTCCTATGAGCTCACCGTTCCGACGGCCATCGTAAAGTTAGAGGTATACGACATCCGGGGCCGCCTGGTCAGAAGGCTCATCGACCAGGAGTCCAGCGGCAGCACCGGGGAGGTGGTCTGGACCGGGAGGGACGACAGAAACCGGCGACTGAGAATGGGCGTCTACATCCTGTACCTGGAGGCCATGAACGCCCAAATGGGCGTCTTGGACAGAGCGAAGAAGTCGGTGACCTTGGCCAGGAGAGTGGATTAGACCGGGGGGGCAGATCTTCAGATGTGGTCCAGCATCTGGTCCATGATCTCGTCGCTCTCTCTCACTCTGTCCTCTGGCACATAGATTCTGACTCGCGATCCCACGCCTCCGCCCTTGGCTCCGATTGCGGATGTCAGCATATCCGATTTCATCAGACAAGGTATGCCGCTGTCTTCCAGGGCTTCCTTGACCATCTCGGCGTAGACGATGCTGGGGAATGTATGGAGGAGAACAAACTGGCTCCTATCCTCCTCCTCAAGCACATTTACCAGTGGAATGCGGCAGTGCGAGCACTCTTCAACCTCCTGGAGGTACTCGGACCGACATTGGGGGCAGAAGGGCATGGCCGGCTCCTTGTGATCTAACCCTTTGTAAAAACAAGCAGTTTCCTCTTTTTTGAGGAGATCGGCAAGACGATCTCAACACTCCTCTCCAATCGGCCTGATAGGGAGGGAAGTTCAGGCAGGGCCTCCTCCAATTCCTCCTCGATGTCACCTCCTTTGAAGGCCACAAACCGCCCGCCGGTCCTCAGAAAGGGCAGGCACAGGCAAACCAGGAACCTTAACCGGGCGACTGCCCTGGCCACTGCCACGTCGTACCTGTTCTGAAAGGGCCCTTCCCGATTGAGCCTCTCTGCCCGTTGGCAGAGGATGGTCACTTCAGACAGTCCGAGCTTCTCACTTATGTGCCGCAAGAAGAGCGCTTTCTTCCGGGTCGATTCCACCAGGGTGAGCCGGAGATCGGGCCGACAGATCTTCAGAGGCAACCCAGGGAACCCGGCACCTGGACCGACATCGATGAGCTCCGCCCCTCGAGGCATAGGAACGTGGGACAGGGGACTCACCGAGTCGAGGAAGTGGTGAAGGGAGATAGAGTTCACTTCCCGGCGCGAGACCAGATTCATCCTGCGGTTCCAGACCAGAATTTCCCCCAAGTAACTGGCGAACCGGCTCCTCTTCTCTTCGGAAAGGATGATCCCGAGGGCCGAGCACCCCTCGACCAATTGACGTATCTGTCCATCAGCTCCGCATGTTTCCCGTGGAACATCCCTCATGGGTCCCTTTTCGCTCCCGCCTCATCTTCTCTAAGTACACTAACAATATGGAGATGTCAGCCGGCGTCACCCCTGAGATCCGGGCTGCTTGGCCGATGGACAGCGGCTCAACCTCTTGGAGCTTCTCCCGGGCTTCCGATGAAAGGGCCTGAATGCTGGAATAGTCGAGCCCCTGGGGAATCCGCCGGTCCTCCATCCGCTCCATTCGCCTCACCTGATCGATCTGTCTCCGGATGTACCCCTCGTACTTGACCTCAATTTCGACCCGCTCCCTCACCTCATCCGGGAGGTTGTCCTCTCCGGGGCAGATGCGGCTCAGGTCGCCGTAGCGGATTTCAGGTCGTCTCAACAGTTGGAACAGGGACTGGGGTTGAGATATCTCGCCCTTGCCCAAGGGAGTCAGGACACGATTGGCTCGCTCTGGGGTGACGAAGGTCCTCTCCAATCGCTCCTGTTCCCTCCCGATCATGCGCAGCCTCTTTCGACAGGTGTCAAACACCCCCTCCGGGATGAGGCCGAAGTGGTACCCGTACTCCATCAGCCGCTGGTCTGCATTGTCCTGACGGAGCAGGAGCCGGTGTTCGGCCCTGGATGTGAACATCCGATACGGCTCCTTCGTCCCCTTTGTCACCAGGTCATCGATGAGAACACCGATGTACGCCTCCGATCGCTTCAGGACAAAGGGCTCCTCCCCCCGTAGCTTCAGCACCGCATTGATCCCGGCCATCAGACCTTGGGCTGCGGCCTCCTCGTACCCCGAGGTACCGTTGATCTGGCCGGCCAGGAACAGGTTCCTCACCCGCTTCGTCTCCAGCCACGGATAGATTTGTGTGGGAGGGAGGAAGTCGTACTCGATGGCGTAGCCGGGCCGAATGATGGCCGCCCTCTCGAGACCGGGGACGGTATGGAGCGCCTCCCTCTGGACGTCCTCAGGCAGAGAGGTGGAAAAGCCGTTGACGTAAAACTCACTGGTCTCCCTCCCCTCGGGCTCTAAGATGATCTGATGGCTCTCCTTATCGGCAAAGCGGACCACCTTATCTTCGATGGAGGGACAGTATCGGGGGCCTGTTCCCACGATCTTTCCCGAGAAGAGTGGGGATCTGTCGAGCCCCCCCCGGATCAGTCGATGGGTCCTCCTGTTGGTATAGGTGATGAAGCAGGTGGTCTGATCGACCCGGCCCCTCTCCGTCTGATAGGAGAAGAAGGTGGGGTGCTCGTCCCCGTATTGTGCTTCAACCTTTCGGTACTCGATTGTTCCCCCATCGATCCTCGGTGGTGTTCCTGTCTTCAACCGTCCGATCTCAAAGCCCAGCCCTCTCAGGCTCTCGGAGAGCCCGACGGCCTGAAACTCGCCGGCCCGCCCGCCCGGATAACTGACCAGGCCTACATGAATGAGACCGTTGAGGAAGGTTCCAGTGGTTAGGATGGCCGTCTTGCCCCGATAGAGGACCCCTGTGTTTGTCGACACCCCTTCGATCCGGCTGTCCTTCGCCACGACCCGGACCACGTTGGCCTCTTTGATCTCCAACCGCGGTTGCCTCTCCAGCCGCCGGCGCATCTGGAGTCGATATGCGGCCCGGTCGACCTGGGCTCGCAGGGCCCAGACGGCCGGCCCCTTTCCGGTGTTTAAGATGCGCAACTGCATGGCCGTGGCGTCGGTCACCTTGGCCATTTCACCGCCCAAAGCGTCGATCTCCCGCACCAGATGGCTCTTGGCCAATCCGCCCACGGCCGGATTGCAGGCCATCTGGGCGATGGAGTCGTAGCTCATGGTCAGAAGCAGGGCGGAACAGCCCATCCGGGCCGCAGCCAGGGCCGCCTCACAGCCGGCATGGCCACCCCCCACTACGACGACATCGTACTCCTCAGGGTGAACAATCATCTCCCCTTCCCCTCAAAAACGGCTCATCGCCCCGACTGTTCCACGTGAAACCCCAGGCCGTCACTTGCCAACACAGAACTGGGAGAAAATCTTCTCCAATATCTCCTCGGTGGCAGTTTCGCCGGTGATCTCGCCCACACTGACCAGGGCCTCTCGTACATCCTGAGCCACAAATTCCTCGGAGAGTCCCCTCTCCAGGGTCTCCAGGGCCCGACCCAGGGCCGCCCCTGTCCTCATGAGCGCGTCCCGATGGCGTAAGTGGGTCACAAAAATCCCCTCTGAGGCGACGGCAGGCCGATTGAGGACGCTATCGATGATGGACCTTTTGAGAGCCTCGAGCCCCAACCCCCGGAGGGCTGAAATTTTGAGGACCGGACCTCCGACCAAACCGGGCAGGCGGTCTTCGTCCATCATCTGCTTCAGATCGATCTTGTTTATTACCGCGATGTGTCTCTTTCCGTTCAAGCGCTGAGCGATGTATACGTCCCTCTCATCGAGGGGCACCGACCCGTCCACCACAAAGAGGACCACATCGGCCTGGCCCATCCGCTCCTCGGCCCGTCGGCCCCCTTCCCTCTCGATCTCGTCAGCAGCGCCCCCCAGACCGGCCGTGTCGACGATCCGAAGCGGAAGACCCTCCAAGTTCAACCACTCCTCGATGGTGTCTCGCGTCGTTCCCGGGATGGGTGAAACGATGGCCCGCTCCTCCTTCAAGAGGGCGTTGAGGAGGCTCGATTTGCCCACATTGGGCTTGCCCACGATGGCCATCTTGGCCCCCTCTCGGAGGATCTTGCCCGCATCGCTGGTCTGAATGAGGCCCTCGACGCTGCGGAGTATCTCCGCAATGGACGAGATCTGTTGACCCCTCGAGAGAGCCTGGATGTCGCTCTCAGAAAAGTCGACGGCCACCTCCAACTGGGATAGAACCTCCACAAGCTGATGGCGGACGCGTTCCACTGCGCTGGACAGCCCTCCTCCGAGCTGCTCCAGGGCCAGCCGTAAGCCTGCAGGAGTCCTCGATCGAACGACATCCAACACCGCCTCGGCCTGAGCCAGGTCGATGCGACCGTTCAAAAAGGCTCTTTTTGTAAATTCTCCGGGCTCCGCTAAACGAGCCCCACAACTCAGAACTGCCTCCAGGACCCCTCTCGTGACCAGATAGCCACCGTGACAGTTGACCTCCACCATGTCCTCCGCAGTATAGGTCTTCGGCCCTCTCATGACCACCAGCAGGACCTCATCGATGGGCTCACCAGACCTGGGGGCGCTGATTCGGCCGTGGAGGACGCGGTGCGACAACGATTGTGAAGGGCGTACCTTGCCCCGAAAGAGTCTGTCCGCAATGGACAGGGCCTGCCGGCCGCTCATTCTCACCACAGAGATCCCCCCCTCGCCGGGAGGGGTGGATATGGCTGCAATGGTCTCTTCAAACATGAGGCTGGCTCCACGATAGGAAGGGGGGCGGGAGCCGAAAGGCCCAGGTTCAGCTATCCTCTATTGTCTCAACCGGTACTGGTGATATGACGACGCGCTTTAACGGTCCCCAGCCCACGCTGTGAGTTTTCACCTCGGGGTCTTGCTGCAAGGCCAGATGTATGATCCTTCTCTCTGCGGGGGGAAGGGGTTGAAGGGTGATCTCTTTCTGAAGACTCCTCACCTCTGCGGCCGCCCTCATGGCCATGCTCCTGAGGCTCTCCGCTCTTCTCTCCCGATAGCGGCCGACATCGACCGCGATCGCCCTGTCGGTCAACCCCTCCCGTCGCACTATTCGGTTGAGAATGTGCTGAAATGCCGTCAGAACTTCACCGCCGCGGCCGATGAGCAGCCCATTGGCCCCGGCGGTCTCAATCTGTATGACGAATTGGTGGGCATAATCGATGCTGTGTACCCGAGCAGAGAAACCCATCAGTTTGAGAATTTCGGCAGCAAACCCTTCGATGGCCGCGGAGGTTTCGGTCTTGGGCCCCAATCTGACCACCACATACCCACCCTGCTGGCCCCCAAAAGCCTCTGCTCCCTCAACAATCTCAACATCGACATCCTCTCGGGCAGCCTTCAGCCGCTCCAATCCAATGGCTACCGCTTCCTCTACTGTCCGAGCTTTTTGAAGAATGGAGTCCATAGCCGCTCCGAGAAAGGAGAGATCACTTCTGAACAGCGATTCTACCCTTCCTGTCAACAAAGAGTTGCTGAAGGATCGACAGTATGTTGAAGACCGTCCAATACAGGACCAATCCTGAGGCGAAGTTCATAAGAAAGACGAACATAATGACTGGCATCAGGTAGACCATAGCCGCCTGTTTCGGATCCTTCATGGTCATCTTCTGTTGGATAAACATAGTGATAGCCATTATGATTGGCAGGACTAAGTACGGGTCCTTTTGGGACAGATCCTGAATCCAGCCGACGAACTCGGCCCTTCGCAATTCGATGGTGCTCCGGAAAACTGTGAAGAGTGCGAAAAAGATAGGCATCTGCAGGAGCAGGGGGAAGCACCCCCCCAGGGGATTAGCTCCGTGCTTTTTGTACAACGCCATCGTCTCTCTATTCAGCCGCTGGGGGTCCTTTTTGTATTTTTCCTTCAGGGTAGCCAGTTGGGGCTGAAGTTGTTGCATCTTCTTCGTCGCTTCCAATTGCTTGTGAGTCAACGGATAGAAAAGTACTTTCAGCAATATCGAAAAGATGATGATGACCAGCCCATAATTGGGGATGTAGCGGTGTGCGAAGACAAAGAAGGCCAAGATCACTCGACTGACAGGGCGGATGATCGGCCATCCCAGATCCATACACTTTTCTAATCCTACCCCGTACTTCCGCAGGAGAGCATAATCTTGGGGGCCGAGGTAGACCTCATAGCCATGGCTCGTTGCACCGTCCACTCTCAAGTCCATTCGCAGGGCAGTAGCAAAAGTTTTCATCTCCACAGAGTCTTTGCCCAGGGTTACTTTTCTCTTTCTTCCTTGAATTTCGATCCCTTTGGCCGGCTCTGAGCGTGGAATCATCGCCATTAAGAAATATTTTGTCCGAATGGCCCCCCAGCCTGTGGTACCGTCCTCTCTTCGGTCCAAGGTCTGCTCTTTCCTACCTATGTCGTATTTGGCCACACCATCGCCCAGCAGAGCGCAAGCGGCCATCTTGGCCATATCCTCCTTCACGTCTACCTCTGTTGACCCCAGCCCCGGTCTCCAGACCAGCTCATATTCCCGAGTTGGAACAGTTCCGGCAAACCCTTCAAGGAGCACTCTGAGATCGAAGGAGTATTGGCCCAGCCGGAAAGTGAACTCCTTCTCGACCCTCTTACCATCTTGAAGGCGAAGGATCATGTTTATGGACTGGGTAGGGTGCGTCTCATCGAGGATCACATTTTGGGCCTCACATGAAAAGGAGTAGTCGGAGAGGTCGATCTCTCTTCCCCCAACATCGAAGGAGAGGCTGAGAGCACCGGTCGGATCCTGGGGCATAAGCTCAACCCACCGTTTTTCAATGCCTTCGAAGGCCTTAAGCTGCCAGCTCTTTATTGTTCCGCCCTGAGTTGAGAGTTTGGCCCGGTAAAGATCGGTGTCCACTACTATCTCGCGCAGGGCCAGAGAGGTGTCAACTGGTGCTAAAGTGGGTCGATCACTCGGTTCGTGGCGTTCAGACTGGCCCCTCGAGGAGGTGATTACCTCCTCGTCTAAG
>JBHIER010000028.1:0-13919 GCA_046760705.1 bacterium | reverse complement strand
TTGAATACTAATGGGCAGTTGTCGTTCTCATCCGGGATGCCATCTCCATCGCTATCAACTGTCTCTTCAGAACCCACGAGAATATCAGGCTCTGGAAAAGTATATTTGCGCCTCTCATAATGGGCTCTAATCTCCCCGGAACTTAAAACCCGGTTGTAGACGCGGACTTCGTCGATCAGTCCATTCCACCACTCTTGGCTACCCTTATATGAAGCGAGATAAGCGTTTGGGTCGATGTTTGAAAAATCATTGTAAGTTCCCTGCTTTACTTCCTCCCCATTCATATAAACATAATAAGCCCCATAGTTCCAGGTCAGCACTAAATGGTACCATTGATTTAAAGCAAAATCAGCCCCAGAATCCTGGTCGAATTTGTTGCCAATAGCAAAATAAAAATCTCCACTCTTTTTGTTATAAAGATAAATTCTTGTAGTGGATGTGCCTACCCGATGGCAAAATATATATGCCCTTGCTGAAGGGAGGCTTTCTGGTTTTGCCCAAAGCTCAACAGATCCTAAGTGGGCGTTGAATCCACTTGTACCAAAACGGACATAATCCCCACTCCCATCAAACTGCAAAGCAGAGCCTGTTGAGAAATTGACGTCGCTTCTCCCATCCCATTGTCCTCCGTCAACAGGGGTCCATGTAACATCATCGTACAGCATTCCTGTATTTCCGTTCCCAGAACCATCCGCTGCGGTTGTTCCAGAACCTTCATCCATGTGCCACCACCCAGCCAGTCCGCTGTCTCCATAATCTTTGGTGAAGGTATCGTCGAAATTACCCGCACTACTGGCACTTGGATTTCCGTAATACATATAAATCGTTGTTGTCGAATAGGCTGGAATGGATGGTACTTTAATCCAAAAAATCGCTGAATCGGAAACTGCGAGGTTCTCACGCCAGTGCAATAGCTCGGTAGCATTATCATTATCTGTGAACCTCAAATCATCGAAATCCGATTGCATATCTGAATCATAAGTTACGTTCACTCTTACCTGGTAATCTGTCAGCGGGTCCGGATTTCCAGTATTGTCAATTGTCAAAGATCGCCTGAATTGCCAATTGGAATCCCACCAGGTCTGAGCGATAACGCTCAAAGGCAGAGGAGTAACCCCAAGAATTATGACTACCGAAAAAAATGCTCGTCTCTTCATTCTTTCATTCTCTTTAAGGGTGAAAGACCAACTTTTTTGATTTGTCATCCATTTTCATTTGCGCTCGAAACCCGGTTTTATCGAACGAGAACCTATTCAGAGAGTACAGCCCTTTATCCTACTGCCCCTTTCTTCCGTTCACGCAAATGATGTGCCTATCAGCAGATTTTTGATAACTAATTTTATTGCCGAAATAAGGGGCTGCGGGGCAAAGAGTTATCTTCCTGGGGAAGTGATCGGACGCAGAGCGTCACACCCACCTGTTTTCTCCTCCTGCACTTTTTTGAAAAAAACCGTTGCATTTTGCAAGATTCTTGCAGGGTGCAAGATTGCAAAGAATGATGGAAACGACACGGATCTCATGCCCTTCAATCTCTGACGGAGCCTCATGAGCAACTTGAAACATCGAAAGCGACCCTGGAGTTTACTACGTTGGGTTTTATTATGACGTAGTCGGGTAGTGTGGTGTCAGTAGGAGGGATTATGGTTGGTATCTTCTGCTCTACATTTCGGTCTCAGGGGCGAGGGCGAAAATCTTCTCGGCCGTTTCTTCGACTCGTCTTTCAAAGCCAAGTTCTTTATATATGTTCATCGATCTTTGGAAAGCATCCAACGCCTTCCCTTTCATGCCCCGGACCGTGTACATGGTTCCCATCTCGTAGAGATTTTCTGCCAGCCCCAAAAGATTTTCGCACGACTCAAAGATTCGGATGCTCTCCTCAAATCGTCTCTGGGCGTAGTGCCATTCCTTTTTTTGAACCCCGATTATACCCATTATTTTATTGCATTCGGCTAAACCCAAAGGGTCCTCAACCCTTATCAGGCTGTGTCCCGCCAAGTCGCACCATCTTTCCGCCTCGGGTACCTCTGATAGGTGGAGAGCAGCCACAGCTTTATTGAGGTAGGTGAGAGATGCCTGACCGAGTTCACCGATCTTTTCGGACAGGGCGATGCTCCTATCGTAGAATTCAATGGCTTTTTTCCACTCAAGTCTATTGGCATGAATTACTCCCAGCTTATGGTAGACTCGGGCCATACTAAGGTAATCTTCCGATTCCTTATACAGGTCCAGGCACTTACTGTAATTGAGAATGGTATCCATGAGGTCTCCTCGGATATCGGCGATGGCCCCAAGGTTATTGTAGATCTTGGCCATGAGACATTTGTCCACCGTTCGCATGGCCGTATTGAGCGCCTCTTCATAAAGGCCCTTGGCCTTCTGCCACTCACACCGCTCGAAATGGATATCGGCGATGCTGGTCAAGGTGAGACCGATGTGGTGCCGGTCCCCGATGTGCTGAAAGATAAGCATGCTCCTGTTATAGAAGGATTCAGCCTCAGACCACTTGCTTCGCTTCGCATAGGCTAGACCGATCTGCGTGAGTGCTCTCCCTTCCATCTTCTCGTCTTTCAACTTCTCGCTCAACTCCAAGGCCTTCCGGAAATTCTCCAGGGACCTATCCCACTGACCGAGGGTCTGATTCATCTCCCCGGCGCACATCATCAGGTGCATTCTCCGTCTGTCCCTGTCCCGAATAGTGGGCGTGTTCTCTAAAATGGAGAGGGCCGACTCATAACAGGTGAGAGCCTCCTGATAGCCCAAAAGGGTTCTCGCCCGTTCTCCAGCCTGCTCCAGATAAGGGAGGGCCTTTGTATCGTCACCCGCGTTGCTGAAGCGAAAAGCGAGCTCTTCCACTATCGAATCGAGCCTGTCCCTGTAAATCTCCTCCATAGCGTCACCGATTTTATGATGGAAGAGTCTGCGGCGCTCCTCGTTCATATCACAATAGAGCACCTCCCCGATCAGGGGATGCTCGAAGATGTATTCTTCCCCCTCAGATCGGATGATACGGCAATCCTGTTCTAAGGAACTGAGCATCTTCAACAGTATCATTTCGGGGATTTCCGTCACTTCGGAGATGATCTTGGAGGGAAACCTATGACCAATGGTGGCTGCACACTCGAGAACGGTTCTTGTGGCATCTTCTAAGGAGCTGATGCGTCTTCCCACCAACTCGGTCAATGTGTCGGGGATGGTGACCGCACTGGCCTCTTTTGCGTTGGACCAAATCCCCCCGGACTGAATAATGGACTTCTCCGCCAGCATGAGTTCCACTGCGCACCGCAAAAAATAGGGGTTCCCCTTCGTCTTCAGGTACATGGAACCCAGGAATGGGTCGGTAAAGTCCGATTGGGGAAAGTACCACCGGAGGAGACTATCGGTCTCTCTTCGGGATAGTCGTTGGAGTTCCAGCCTTTCAAAGAGCAGTTCTCGAGCCATTCTTTGCAACACATCTGTCAGATGATGGTTTGCGCCCCTCTTGTCAGGCAGTAACTCTTTTAGGCGGTAGGTCGCCACTATGAGGATCTTGGCCCTGGTACTATTTCTCACTACTGAGTGAAGGAGCAAAAGAGAGCTGGCGTCTGCCCAGTGGATATCCTCCAGGACAATGAGGAGAGGGGCCTCTGTGGCCAACCCGAACAGAATCTGACAGACGCTATAGAACATCTTCCGTTTCGCCAGGTCCGGATCGTCAATCCGCTCCTCTTTCCCTGGGGAGTCGAACTCTGGGGCAATACCTGCTGCAAATTCAGGTAGGGCATTGGCCATGAGAACCCTCGCCTTTTCACGTTCTCCACTATCCTGAATGGTTTCGATGTGAGAGGTGAAAAGTTCTCTGAACAGGCTGTACGGCACATCTCTTCTCTGAGGGGAACAGAGACCGGTCAAAACCTTCACCTGACCGGATTCAGCCGCTCTTCTTTTAAGCTCTTCCACCAGGAACGTCTTCCCTATTCCGGGTTCTCCCGATATGAACAGCAACCGTCCCTGTCCATCTCGGGCCGAGTCCAAATAGTTCTCCAAGAAGGCGAGCTCCACGCCTCTCCCTATGAGGGGCGGCCGGCTGAAGAGCCGATGAGAGGAACGATCTGTTTTCTGTTCGTTCTTCTGGCCGATGGGTTTTCCTTTCACCGTTCTATTCCTTACAGTCCTTTCGCCTTCAATCTTTAGGCCGCAGCTTTGTGCCTCCCGTTTTCCCGAGGGTTACCCTTGTCGAAGAGTCTCTCCTGTCAACTCCCTAAAGAGTCTCTCCGATCTCCATATTTAGAGGGTGAGGCGACCTCGACGAGATAGATTTAACCGCTCCCACCACTTCAGGTCGAACTGATCACCGGAACATCGTTCGATCCCCTCCAAGGCCTGCCACGCAGACTTGCCTCTTCGGCACGGGGCTAATCTCCGCCCGTGAAGGAGAGATCATCGTTCCCGGACAGAGACTGAATAAGCCGCAAAATACGTGCCACGCACATAACTTTCAGCTCCTCTGCTGGAAAACCGCTCTCATGCGGGGGCTCGAACCTCAGAGACGTTCCGACTTTGGGCCTCCAGACCCCAGACGTGGGTTATTTCACCCGGTCTTTGCCCGCAGATTCTCCCGAAAAGTTATAGAGATATGGCTTGACAAACAAGGAAATTGGGAAGTTGTGACGAGTGTGTCGATCTGAAAGGGGATTATTAAGGGTCAAGCCCCTTAACCCTTATGGGGTCGAGATCCATTATCCTCCACCCATTGATGTCAATGTCCTGCTCCGCTAAATTGGACAGTTCGAATTTCCGGCAAAGGAGGGCGAGCTCGGGTCGGAGATGTTGATGATTTGAAGCCCGGATAAGTCATCGGCCACATAAAGATAAGAACCAGAGATAGATAATCCAGCCACCCTTGCCCGTGTCTTTACCTCGGCAATTTTGGAACATAAATACCTCCGTCAGAACCCAGATTAGCATAATTGCCCTGGACTGCCACCGCCCATGCAGATCCAAAAGGCCAATGGCCGATGAAGTTGACGTTGAAATTATCCTGAGCCAAGGACATAAAAGGAACAGCCAATGAGACGATAGCGAGACATATTCGTTTCACTTAGATCATGTCCTGTCGTAGCCTGCGAGGTGGGCGTTTTATTTCTCCCCCACTCGCCCCGCGGGTGAAAGGCTTATTGTGAAACCCCGTTCTCACATGATTGTAGTTGCACCCTGATGCGTCGACATCTTGGAGTTGAAGGGATACAGGAATATCCACATCATATGGAAAGGTAACTTTTTTCGTCAAATATATCGAATCTCATTTTCCATTTCGTTGGCGGTTCCATAGTTGAGGATAGTCAGTAAGCGGCGAAGAATTTCATACTCGGATCTTCGTCTGGCCATGATGATTCCGTAATGCTTCTTTCCTGCTACCAAGTACTCATTGAACAATCTGTCAAAATCGTGACGGTTGAGGCTCAGAAGAGTTCTTTCCTCTTTCGTCGCAAAAGCCATTTGAGCATCATCATCTGCCGAGAGTGTCCTCGCCTCAGGACCTGTCAAGACATCAACCCCCCTCGCGCGTGACAAATCGGCCAATGACACCGAGACATCTTCATCCAAATACAATTTAATGAACAGACTCATTTGATACCCTTGACTAAGGGATCGATGAGGTTCTATACATAATTTTCTTAAAAAGATATTGACATAATACCTGGAAGACAGTATTTTTACTCATAAATGCCTTTTTTGTTAGTATCAATTTACCTATACGAGTGGTCTTTTGGGGGACACGAACGTGAGGTCATTGAAGGTGAAAAAACTTTTTGATTCACCTATATTGGTGTTCGTTTTCATCTTGCTGGGTGACAGCCTTCCGGCTTTGACACAGACCCAACTGTCAGAAGGTCCCGTATTTGTGGATGTGACGGCTCAATCTGGAATAATGTTTCAACACAGCTTCGGCGATGATGATATGAGCAACATCTTAGAGTCCACAGGATCGGGGTGCGCATTCTTCGATTATGATGGGGATGGCCACCTCGACATCTATGCGGTCAGCGGGTGCTACCTTGATGGTATTAATGATATCGGGCATAAGGGCCTTCGGCTGACCAACCACCTCTATCGGAACAACGGAGACGGCACCTTCACCGACGTCACCGAACAGGCCGGGGTCGGCGACGAGGGCTACGGTATGGGCTGCGTTGTGGGTGACTACGATAACGATGGCGATCCCGATCTCTACGTGACCAACTACGGGCCAAACACCCTCTACCGCAACAACGGAGACGGTACGTTCAGGGACGTGACCGAAGAGGCGGGTGTGGGTGATACGCTGTGGGGTGTGGGGGCCGTCTTCTTCGACTACAACAACGACGGATACCTCGACCTCTATGTGGGCAATTACCTGGAGTTCGATCCCGAATACCGCCTCTATTATGAGGCAGACGAGTTCCCAGGCCCCCTGGCCTATCCTGGACAGCGGGATGTGCTCTATCGAAACAACGGTGATGGCACTTTTACAGATGTTACGGAGGCTGCAGGAGTCCTCAACGAAGGCCGAGCCATGGGCGTTCTGTCCAGCGACTACGACGATGACGGATGGGTCGACCTGTTTGTGGCCAACGATGCCATGGAGAACTATTTGTACCGGAACAATGGGGACGGGACCTTCACTGAAGTTGGCTTAGAGTCCGGCACCGCCTTCTCTGAGCACGGGGATGCTGCCTCCTCAATGGGTGGCGATTTCGCCGATTTTGACCTCGATGGCGATCTCGACCTTCTGGTGCCTGATATGACCTTCAACAGCTTTTACAGGAACTTAGGCCACGGATTCTTTGAGGACGTATCGGCTCAAATAGGAGTGGCCGAGATCAGTGGACAGTACTGGAGCTGGGGTGGGGACCTTTTCGATTACGATAACGACGGCGACCTGGATATCTTTATCAGTAACGGAGACGGGCACCGTCTGGATACGCAGGAGGAGCTCTTTCTGGCCAATGTGCCAGGGCCGAAGGGAGAGCGAGTCTTCAAAGATGTGGCCGGTCAATCGGGGGAATTTTTTCGCCACAAAAGTGTTTCACGAGGAATGGCAGTGGGGGACTACGACAATGACGGAGATCTGGACGTCTTTATCCTGAACCTCGATCAACCCTCCATCCTGCTGCGCAACGATGGCGGCAACAGGAACCACTGGCTGATGATCCAACTGAGGGGGACCAAAAGCAATCGAGACGGTGTCGGAGCCAGGGTCACCCTCCGGACTGGGGACCTGAAGCAGGTCGAGGAGAAGAAGACAGGAACAGGTTATCTATCCCAAAATGATCCGCGCCTGCACTTCGGCCTGGGGGACAGGAGACACATTGAGAAAGTGGTCATCCGGTGGCCCAGCGGCGTGACCCAGAGGCTGACCAATATCGATGCAGATAAGATTATGACAGTCATTGAACCCGTCGATTAGAGAGAAAGGTTTTGAGAAGACGATATAGACAAATCGGATACTGTCTGGTCTTTGCGTTGCTTTGGGTGAGCATATCTCGGGGAGGCCACGGAGAGGCAGAGAAGACTGCCATCGTGTTCACCCAGATACCAATAGATGCACATGAAAAATGGTCTGAGAAAGCTTTTAGCTTCCTAAGCACTCCTCCTGAGGGAAGCCGTATCGTTTTGCTGAAACCAGCCAGACCTGACGGGAAGCTTGAGGTGCTCACCGAGGGGTTTACTGCCGCCTGCGATCCCTGTCTCTCCTTTGACGGTACAAAGCTCCTTTTCGCGGCCAAGAAGACCCCTGATGCGGACTGGAACATATGGGAGATGAAGATCAATGGCAAAAACAAACGACAGATCACCTCCAATCTCGGAGATTGTCGCCAGCCAGCCTACCTGGCAAAAAGCTCCATCACTCCACCGGAGTTTAGCGACAGAGTGCGCTGGATCGTTTTCACCAGTACGGCCCCCGGCACCTATGACGAGAGTGGAGATGAGATAGCGACGGCTCTTTATGTATGTAACATTGAACCCATTGATGGACGAGGCACCGTTATTTGGCGGACCACTTTCAACCTGAGCCACGATTTTTCACCCGCTGTACTCAGCGACGGGCGGGTCCTTTTTTCAAGTTGGCAGCATCACGGGAATCGCTATTATCCCCACGGTCTGGTGGCCCTCATGACCTGCAACTGGGCCGGGACCGGTCTCAATCTCTTCTACGGTAACCACCAGGGCGCACCGGTAAAGAGCATGGCCTGTGAGATGCCTGATCGGACCATCGTCTTCGTCCAGTCCGAAGGTCGTACAACCGACGGCAGTGGAACTCTGGCCCGCGTCTCTTTGCGGCGGCCGTTACACAGCCACGAAACTCTCAGCCGCGACCGAGGCCGCTACCTGACACCCCACCCCTTTCCCAATGGCAAACTGGCTGTGGCATATACCTCTCAGCATAAAGAAAATTACGGGATCTACCTCTTTGACTTCCAACAGGGTGAGCCAGGAGGGGTCATCTACGACGATCCTCGGTGGCATGAGCTGGATGGTGTGGCCGTGGTGCCGCGGCCAGAACCGCAAGGGCGCATCACCATTGTTGACGACTCCAAGAGCACAGGCCACATCCAATGCCTCAATGTCTACGATTCCGACAGACCGGAAGCGAAGGATATCACCCCGGGCCAGGTCAAGTGGGTCCGTCTGATAGAAGGGATTCCTCTCACCCAGAAGGATAGGGAATCTTTGAAATTTATCAGTGGGATCGGCCAGAGTGGTCCGGGATCGACCACCAATGGGGCTACTGCTTACGAGCAGACCCGCATCATCGGGGAAGCGCCGGTTGAAGAGGATGGCTCTTTCTACCTTGAAGTTCCGGCCGATACGCCTATCTCCTTTCAGATACTGGATGAAAACCGGATGGCTCTTCAGACCATGCGCGGCTGGGTGTGGGTGCGGCGGGGCAGCCGCAGAGGCTGCATCGGCTGCCACGAGAACAGGGAACTGGCCCCGGAGAACCGGGCCACTTTGGCCCTGCTCAAGGCCGAACCGACCCGTCTTGTGACACCTCCAGAAGAGCGTCGCACCGTTGACTTTCGCAGAGACGTCGGGCCCGTTATTGAAACAGAATGTGCGGGGTGCCACAGCGGTCCAGCACCGCCGGGTGGACTGGAGCTCAGCAGCCAAAAGGTCACCCATGAGGGCGGCTCTTTCTTCAGCCGGGCTTACGAGAACCTTATGCAGCCACTGCCAGGGAAGCCCCTGGAGATAGGCGGCAAGTACGTCCATCCCGGCAGTGCCAGGAGTAGCCCTTTGATCTGGCTCATCTTCAGCCAAGGGACAGGAGCTGACTATGGAGATGCGAGCCATGACAACCCAATTGGTCAAAAGCATCCCCATATTCCCCTTTCAGCCGATGAGAAACGCAGCTTCGTGGAATGGATCGATTTAGGGGCACAGTGGGACAATCTGCCAGGGGAAGACGAATTCTAAGGTGTCACCACATGCCAAGCAAATTTTTTTCATACATATTAATGTTATCAGCGATGATAACATTGTTGTCTCGAACCTCATTCTCCCAATCTTCGGGCCAATGGACGGGTGGCAGCCGACGGGCTCAATATAAAGAGCCGGAGGATGACCTTTATAAATCACCCCTTCAGATGGTGCTCTCAAAAGACGGGCGCTGGCTTTACGTCACGTGTGAGAACAGTTCAGAGCTTCTGGTTGTCGATACACAGCAGAGGAAAGTGGACGGCAACGTAAAAGTGGGTCGCAGACCTTACTGTGTGGCCTTGAGTCCGGATGAAAAGACAATTTATGTCAGCAACCGTTGGGACGACAATGTTTCGGTCATAGACGCAACCAAATTGGAGGTGGTGCGGACCTTTCCTGTGGGGGACGATCCGCATGGACTTCTGACAGACCCAGGCGGAAAGGTGCTCTTTGTGGCCAACCTCTCCACGGAGAATGTTTCGGTCATCTCGACAGACACTTGTGAGGAGATAAAAACGCTTCCGGCTGGAAAATTCCCCTTTGAAATGGCCAGATCTGCTGATGGCAGGTTCGTCTGGGTGACAAACGTGCTTTCCAATCCCGTTGCCTTCCGCACGCCCCCTGTCACCGAAGTGACAGTCCTTGATATTGGGGAGCAGTTGGTGGCCGAACGCCGCCAACTGGTCTCCACCGTGACATTACAAGAGATCGAGATTTCCCCGGACGGAAAGCTGGCTCTGGCCGTGGCTCAGAGACAGAAGAACCTGATCCCCATTACTCAGATCTTTCAGGGCTGGATGGTCACTTTCGGGGTGGCGGTATTGGAGACTCGTCCTGGTGGTCGGGCTGCATTTCTCCTGATAGACGAGATGAACCAGTACTATGCCGACCCCTTTGGCGTCGTCTTCTCACCGGACGGTCGATATGCCTACATCTCTTCCAGCGCTGTCGATGCCGTCTCTGTAATAGACATGAGAAAAGTGTCCCAACTTCTTAAAATAGAAGATGGTTGCATCGGGATCTCAGAGGAAACGATTGCCCTTTACGCTCGCCATCTGGGATTGAGCAGTGAATTTGTGGTCGATCGTATCCCAACGGGAAAGAATCCAAAGGGGATGGCCATTTCTCCTGATGGCCGGCTCCTGTATGTGGCCAATCGGCTTTCGGATTCGATCTCAATTATTGATACAGAACAGCGAAAAACAATAGGGGTCATAGATCTGGGTGGCCCAAAAAAGATAACAGTTCTGCGATACGGAGAGCAACTGTTCAATTACAGCAGTATCAGCTTTCAGAGGCAGTTGAGTTGTAATACGTGTCACCCCGAGCAGCACAAGGACGCTCTCCTTTATGACATCGCCATCGACGGTGGGATGGGGCACAATTTAGTCCTCAATCGCTCGCTGCGGGGCATCGCCGAGACGGCCCCCTTCAAGTGGAGCGGGAAAAATCCCACTCTGAGACGGCAGGAAGGACCGAGGGCCGCGCAACTCATCTTTCGCTCCCACGGTTTCGAACCAGCCGGCGTGGAGGCCATCGTCTAGTACATCGAGTCGATACCCTTTCCACCAAATCGTTATCGGAAACCAGGTAGTGAGCTGAACGAAGCTCAGCGGCGGGGCAAATATCTGTATGAGCGGGCACATACCAACGATGGGCGCTACATTCCGGTCTCAAACCGGTGCATCACCTGCCATCCTCCCCCCCTCTACACCGATCGAACAAAGTGCGATGTCGGCAGTCAGGCCTATTTTGATACCGAAAAAGATTTTGATCCCCCGCAACTGGTGAACCTCTATGAGCAGGTGGCCTACATGCATGACGGACGATGTTACACGCTGGAGGAGATCTGGACGAAGTTCAACCCGGAAGACCTTCACGGCCAGACGAGCGATATGACCAAACTGCAATTGAACGACCTTATCGAATACATAAAGACCTTAGGGGAGCCGCCGGAGGATTATGAGGCAGATCTGATACAGTACGCTCAGAACCCCCAAATAGGCCTGGAATCGGAGATAGGAGATATTGAGGCGGTGACGGTTCCAGCGGCCAAGTATTTAGGCAACGATGGCTGCAGGAGCTGTCACCCTGGAGCCTATCGGATTTGGGCGACTTCTAAACATGCCCGGGCCTGGGTGGTATTGGGAACAGAGAGGGCGCGGAAAATGGCTGAGAAGGTGGGGATCGGGGTCGATTCTCCGGCCAGGAGTGCCAAATGTCTCATCTGCCATGCTACTGCGGCTACAGTCTCCGAGGACTATCGCTCTCCCGGATTTCACCTCGAAGAGGGTGTGCAGTGCGAGGCCTGCCATGGACCAGGAGAAAAGTACGGCGATGAGGAGATCATGCAGGATAAAGAGGCTGCTCTGTCGGCAGGTCTCAGGATGCCGGATGAGACCTATTGTTTAGGGTGCCACAGACCCGAACCGTCCCACGCAGAATTGAACCTCAAGCCCTTCTCCTTCGAGGAGAGGTGGAAGAAGATAGCTCACTCTAAGGAGATGGATAAGAGGGCCAGTCCAGATTGAAGTCAATTTAGGTGATGGATATTAAAGAGGGCTCAAAGATGTCGATGGGAAAGAACCCTTTGCTCTTAGGCATCATGTCTCTTTTTTGCTTTGTCTCATCAGGAGTTGTTCTCTTTTCGATTGCGAGCTTGTCAGCCCAATCCTCAAAGTGCAGGATAGATGGCAGCAGGAGGGAACGGTACGCTGTGCCTGAAGATGATCTATATAAGTCGCCGATTCAATTGGCCCTTTCTCAGGACGGCGAGCGACTGTACGTCGTCTGCGAGAATGCCGATGAGGTGCTTGTCCTGGACACGAAGAACAGGAAGATAGTGGATAAGGTGGCCGTAGGAGAACACCCCTTCGGCGTAGCGTTGAGTCCTGATGAGAGTCGCCTTTACGTGAGCAACAGGTGGGACGATAGCGTTTCGGTGGTGGATACGGATAGTATGCAAGTCGTGCGGACATTTCCGGCTGGGGATGACCCACATGGGCTGGCAACAGATCTTGGAGAAAGGACCAAAAGGGCGCCTCGCATGCCTTCTCCTTGACGAGCCGAACCTTTACTATGCTGACCCCTTCGGGGTGGCGTTTTCGCCGCATGGGCGGTATCTCTACATCTCTTCGAGTGGAGCCGATGTCGTGTCGGTGCTGGATATGGAGAAAATGTACGCTGCGTTGAAGGTGCAGGATGAGAAGATTGGGATTGCTGATGAGACAGTCCGACTCTACGCTCGACATTTGGCCCTCAGCTCAGAATACGTAGTGGCGCGAATTCCTACAGAATGCAATCCAAAGGGCTTGGTAGTCTCACCGGACGGACGATGGGTGTATGTGGCCAACCGACTGTCGGACAGTATCACTTTGATTGATGCGGAACGACAGGAAGCAGTTGGAACGATAGACTTGGGCGGTCCGAAAGTGGTGACCACGCTGCGCCAGGGAGAGAGGCTGTTTAATTACGCCAGCATCAGCTTTCAGAAGCAGTTGAGCTGCAATACGTGCCACCCGGAAAACCATCTGGACGGACTGGTGTACGATATTGCCATCGATGGTATTGGGCGTAACTGGGTGGACAACCGGACGATGCGAGGAATTGCCGAAACTGCTCCCTTCAAATGGTCCGGGAAGAACCCGACTCTGTATCGGCAGGAAGGCCCGAGAGCGGCGCAGTTGTTCTTCAGGTCGCACGGGTTTGAAAAGGATGAGAACGAAGCCGTAGTCAGGTTTATCAAGTCGATCCGGCTTCCGAAGAGCCGTTATCTGTCGCCCGACGGAAAGCTGAACGAGTTTCAGAAACGGGGGAGAGAACTTTTCGAGCGTGCATACACCAACGACTTGGTCGAATATATGAAAGCCCTGTCACCGGAAGTTCAGCCCTTAGTGGCCCAGACACATTCCTCCTACACCAAATTGGAGATAGGCGACTTAGATTCCTTGGAAGTACCCAACGCTAAGTACGTGGGGAACCAGGTCTGCAAAGGCTGCCACGCCGAAGCTTATCGGATTTGGGTGGCTTCCAAGCACGCCCGGTCTTATGTGGTGCTTCATACAATGATGGCGAAGAAGATGGGTGAAGAATGCAAGATTCAAGCGTATTGTCCGCAAAAAAGTACCCTTCAACTATGCGGAGGCGTGGAAGAAGATGGCGCATTCGATGAGAACGAGCAGGCTTGACGGAAAGAGGAAAGTTAGAAATTGAGGAAGGAACTAATGATTAAATATATGGCATTCAACAGGATGGCGGTATTTGCTTTAGCTTTATCCGTTATCGCAATTGCAAATAGGACCAACCTCCAAAGTGAGGCGAAGGAGGAAGAGGTGCGTCCCAGGGTTTATACTCACTGGGAATCTTTCCACAAAGAGGACGGGTTGCCGTCGAACAAGGTATTCTGCGTTGCCGTTGACGAGGACCGAGTCTGGTTCGGGACGGACAATGGGCTTGCCTGCTATGAGGATGGGAAGTGG
>JBHIER010000027.1:0-14070 GCA_046760705.1 bacterium | reverse complement strand
ACGATGATGGCCAGACCGACAGCCACCTCGGCCGCCGCCACCGCCATCACCATGAAGACAAATACGTGGCCATCGAGAGAGTTCAAGTACCGGGCGAAGGTAATCAGGGTCAGATTGACCGCGTTGAGCATCAGCTCGATGGACATGAAGATGACGATGGCGTTTCGTCTCACCAGGACACCGGTCACACCCAGGACGAAAAGAATGGCACTCAAGACGAGATAACTGTTCAATGAAACCATATCTATTCCCCAATCTTCTTTTTCGTAAGAACGACCGCTCCGATGATGCCGATCAATAAGAGAATCGAAACCATCTCGAAGGGCAGCAGATAACGGGAGAAAAGCTTCGTCCCCACTGCCTCAACGGTCCCGAAACCTTTCGAGATCTCGACTGCATTCCAACCCTTGACTCCTTTGAGAAAATTGATTCCTTCTATTAGGAACAGCCCCGCCAGGATGAACCCGATGATCTTGGGCCACGTGAACTCCCAACGCCCCAACTCCCGCTCCCTCAGGTTCATCAGCATGATGACGAAGAGGACGAGAACCATAATCGCTCCCGCGTAGACCAGTATCTGGAGCACGGCGATGAGATGGGCTGAGAGGAGAACATAAATGGCCGCCAGGGCGAAGAAGCAGACGACCATGGATAGGGCACAATTAATCGGGTTTCTGAATACAATGACCAGAAAAGCCGCCAGGACCGCGATAATGGCAAAGACGTAAAAAAGGACTGCTCCCATCTACGTCTCCTTCTTCTCAGGCAGATTGCTGGGAGGGTTCAACAGGTACTCCTTATCATATATGAGGCACTCCCGGGTAAAATCGCTCAGTTCGTATTCACCCGTCATCTCAAGGGCGTCCACTGGACAGGCTTCCACGCAGAAGCCGCAGAAGATGCACCGGAGAATGTCGATCTCGTATCGCTCGGCCATCTTCTCGATCTGGGGATCAGGGTGCTCAGCGGCTTCAATAGTGATGCACTGGGCCGGGCAGACGGTGGCGCAGAGCATGCAGGCCACACATTTGACCGAGCCGTCCTCTCGCTTCTTGAGCCGATGCCGGCCCCGAAAACGGGGCGAGTAGTCCCGCCGCTCGTCCGGATACTCGATGACCGGCATCCGCTTCCGATTGATGAGATTGGCGAAGAGATGCCGAAAGGTGATAGCGAGTCCCCTGAGGATCTCGTAGAGATAGATCCGACCTAAAAACGGGAATCGTGTCTTTGGCACTTCGTTCAACTCATCACCCTTTCTAAAACATAGCCCACACACATGAGCAGGCCGACGGAGAGATGAATCATGATTGTGGCTGCGTTGGATGGAACGAGTTTGCGGCTGTTATTATGATACATCTTTGCATTCCGATACGCTTTTATGGCCAATGGTACGGTCAGCAGGGCGATGAGGGCGTACGGCGTGATTGCCTTTACAGCCACCCCAAGAATGACCGAGGCGTAAGCTAAAGCCAAGATCACCATGTAGCCCACAACCGCCCTCTCTTTTCCCCATCTGACCACGAGATGGTTCTTCCCCACGGCCTTATCGGCTGCATAATCGGGGAACTCGTTGATGTAGAGCACGGCCGCAATGAGGAATGAGACGGGCAATCCGGCCGCCGCCGCCGCCCAACTCAGCTTCCCCGTCTGCACGTAGTACGATCCGACGACCATGAGTACCCCGAAGTTGACCCCCACCACCGCTTCACCGATCCCCAGATTGGCCAGACGAAAGGGGGGCGCGGTGTAGAAGAAACCGGAGAAGACCCCGATCAGACCGAGCAGAAGGATGATCGGCCCCCTCGTCCAGGCCAGATAGAGGCCGATGATGCATCCTATGGTGAAAAAGAGTATCGACTCAATCAGGACCTCCTTCGGCCTCATCAGCCCCTTCTGGATCATTCTGCTTCCACCGGTGAAGGGCCGGACGAAGTCGACGTTGATCTCGTCGTTCCCGCTTACGTGGTCGAAATAGTCGTTGGCCACGTTCGTCCCGATGTGGAGACAGATCCCGGCCACCAGGGTCAACAGAAAAAATCCCCAATGAAAGGAACCCGTGACGACCCAGGCGATGACGGCCCCTAAAAGGACGGGGACGATGCTGGCAGTCAGAAAAGGGGCCCGGATTTCCGTCAACCAAAGTTTAATTTTCTCCAACATTTGGTTAAGCCCTTTCAACTTCTACTTCTCGAAATTTGACATTTCACAACATGGGCGTATTTCCATGTGTCGGATGTTTCCTGTCTGAAAATCGGACCTATGGCCCGGAAATTTGACGTTTCACAACCGCCTTGAGTCATTTCTTGTTGTCCTTAGAGGGTAACCTGTCTTCCTCATCCCTTTTCAAGCCATATTTCTCCATCAATTTTTCGATTCTGTTCTCCTCAATATCTTTCTCAATTTCTTCCCGGTGGTCATGATAGTAGCTCAGGGCATCGTGAACTTGGGCTGCTGTGAGATGGGGTAAACCCTCAATGATTTCCTCGATGCTCATCCCAAGTTTGTAATATCCAACGATGGACCTCATCGGAGTCCGGGTGCCCTTAATGATCGGCTTTCCACCACATACCCCATCAATCTGTACAATGTACGGATGTTCAGTTGCGACAACTGTGCTCATATGTCAGTATGTCCTCAATTCATTCATGCTGGGCAGCAGTACAGACTTCATAGCACTATCACCACGCCAGTAATAAAAATGTTCAGGAGAGCCAAAGGCAGCATCACCTTCCACCCCAGTCCCATCAACTGGTCGTACCTGAATCTCGGTACCGTCCAGCGGACCCAGATGAAGAGCCAGAGGAAGAAGAACAACTTCGCTACGAAGGCACCGATCTGTAACAGCGCCGTCACGATGGGTCCGACAGCCCCTACCAGGGTGGCCGTCGGCAGCCACGGGATCTGCCATCCGCCGAAGAAGAGGGTGACGATGACACCTGAGGCCACCACCATACTCATGTACTCAGCCATGAAGAACATGGCGAACTTGACGCTGCTGTATTCGAGGTGATAGCCGGCCACGATCTCCGATTCGGCCTCCGGCAGATCGAAGGGGGTCCGGTTCGTCTCAGCAAAGGATGCAACCAAAAAGAGCACGAACCCCAAAGGCTGGAGGAAGAGCCCCCAGGCCGGAAGAAATCCCCAGAGGAGTTCGCCCTGCGCTCTGGCAATCTCGTTGAGGCGGAGCGAGCCGAAGACCATGAGCACCCCGATCACAGCCAGACCCATGGCGATCTCGTAGGAGATCATCTGGGCCGAGCTCCGGAGGCCGCCCATCAGGGAGTACTTATTGTTCGAGGCCCAGCCGGCTAAAAGAATGCCGTACACGCCGAAGGAGGCCAGGGCAAAGATGTACAGAAGACCAAAGTTGAGATCGGCCACCTGAAGCGGAATCGACATACCCCCGATCTTTAGGGTGTCCCCGAAGGGAATCACCGCAAAGGTGCAGAAGGCTATGAAGACGACGAGGAAGGGAGCCAAGAGGAAGAGGGTCCGGTTCACGTTGGCCGGAATGATATCCTCCTTGAGGAAGAGCTTCATCACGTCGGCCACCGGCTGAGCGAGCCCAGCGTTCCTCCGACCGAAGATGGGTACCCGGTTCGGCCCCAGCCGATCCTGAATGAAGGCGCTCCCCCGCCGCTCCATCCAGACCAGGATTGGCACGCACGAGACCACGGCAATCGGTGCGATGAGGGCCTTTGCGGCCATGATGATGTATTCGATGACCATGACTATCTATCCAGCTCCCCGGCCACAATGTTGAGGCTGCTCAATATGGCCACCGCATCGGCCACCAGGTGGCCTTTGATCAATTCGCTGAACGCCTGGTAGATCGCATAGCACGGTGGACGGACTTTGATCCGGTACGGATGTTCGGTGCCGTCGCTGACGATGTAGAACCCCAGCTCTCCGTTGGCCGCCTCGGTGTAAGAGTAGACCTCCCCCTTCGGAGGCCGGATGCCATCGACCAGAATCTTGAAATGGTGAATGAGCCCCTCAATTTCGTTGTACACGCTCTCTTTTGGCGGGAGGGTGATCTTCGGATCGTCGACCTGAATCGGTCCTTCGGGTAAATTCTCAATCACCTGCTCAATGATCCGCATACTCTGGACCATCTCCCTCATCCGGACCATGTACCGATCGTACGTGTCTCCATTTTCACCGAGGGGTATCTCGAATTCGAACTCATCGTAGTCGTAATAGGGATGGGCCTTACGCACGTCATAAGCAACACCCGCCGCTCTCAAACACGGCCCAGTGAACCCGTAGCTGATGGCATCCTCCTGCGATATGGCGCCGATCATGCGGGTCCGGTCGATAAAAATCCTGTTCCTGTTGAGCAGACCTTCGACATCGCGCAGAAGCGGCTTGGAGGTTTTGATCATCTCCCTGGCACGATCGATCCAACCCTCCGGAATCTCCTCGGCCACACCTCCGATCCTGGTGTAGCTCGTCGTCAGCCGCGCCCCGCACAGAGCTTCGAGCAGATCGTAGACCTTCTCCCTGATCTGAAACAGATACCAGTAGACCGTGAGGGCCCCCAAATCCACCAGTTGGGGACCGATACACAGACAGTGATCGCCGATCCGCGACAGCTCGCAGACGAGGACCCGGATGTACTGGGCCCGCTTGGGGATTTCGACACCCATCAGCTTTTCGACGGCCATGGCGTATCCGACATTGTTCATCGCCGCGGAGGCGTAGTTGAGACGGTCGGTGAAGGGGATCACCTGATGGTACGTCCTCACTTCGGCCATCTTCTCGAAACCCCGATGGATGTACCCGATCTCAGGGATGGCCTCGACGATGGTCTCTCCGTCGAGCCCGATCATGACCCTGAGGGCCCCGTGCATCGTCGGATGCGACGGGCCGAAGTTGAGAGGCAGGAGGTTCGGAGATATTTTCGGGCCAGGTGGCTTCTGTTCCGTCACAACAGCCATCTCTACTCCTCAGCAAATGGGGTCGGCCGGCCCAGTTCCTGGCGCTTGTCCACCGGATAATCCTTGCGGAGCGCATGGCCTGTAAAATCATCGTGGGTGAGAATCCGCCTCAGATCGGGATGGCCCTTGAAAGTGATGCCAAACAGGTCGTACACCTCCCGCTCAAACCAATTGGCTGCCTTCCACAGGTGTGTCACCGTATCGATGGTCGGATCGCTTTCAGGCACCGGTGCCTTTATCCTCACCCGATCTTTCCTCTTCAGGGAATAGAGGTGATAGACCACTTCAAACCGCGGCTCCCGCCCCAGATAATCGACTCCGCAGAGGTCGATCATCATGGCGTACTCCCCGCCCTCGGTGCTCAACAGGAACCGGCACACATCACCGATCCGCTCCCTTTTCACCGTGAGCGTGAGCTCTCCCCTGAAATCGCTCACATCGATCACATCTTCGGCAAATTTTCGGCGCACCCTCTGTTCCGTTTCGCTCATTCGATCTCACTTCCAATCCAGAACCGATTCGGTGTCGATCTTCTCCCACAGCTTCAGTATACCGTGGATAATCCCCTCCGGCGCCGGCGGGCAGCCCGGTACGTAGACGTCCACCGGTATGTACTGGTCGATCCCCTGGACGACCGAATAGTTGTCGTACATCCCGCCGGAGCAAGCGCAGGCACCGACGGCGATGACCCATTTCGGCTCGCACATCTGATTATGTATCCGCTTCAAGATCGGTACCATCTTGGAGTTGATAGTCCCCATGACCAGCATGAGATCGGACTGACGGGGCGAGAAGCGGACCACCTCAGCACCGAATCGGGCCAGATCGTAGTGGGACGAGACCACAGACATGTACTCGATGGCACAACAGGCCGTTCCAAAAGGCATGGGCCACAGAGAGTACTTTCGGGCCCAGTTGACGGCCTTGTCAAGTTGCGTGGTCAACGCCGCATTGCCCAGTCCGGTTTCTATTCCCACTCCAACGCCCCCCTCTTCCAGACGTAATAGAGACCGATGATTAAGATGATCAAAAAGATCCCCATCTCGATGAATCCAAAAAGTCCCAACTTCCTGAACAGTACAGCCCAGGGGTAAAGAAAGATCACCTCCACATCGAAGAGAAGGAAGATGATGGCTATCATAAAGAACTTGATAGAAAACCTGAGTCTGGCATCGCCGACCGGATCGATGCCGCACTCGTAAGTCATGAGCTTCTCAGGGTGCTGGCGCCGCGGCCCCATGATATGGGAGAAGAGGATGAAGACCAGGGCCAACCCGGCGGAGAAGATGAAAATGATGAGAATCGGTATGTACTGATTGATCATCTAACCTTAACTCCCTGGCAGCCAATCTTATCGTAGCTAAGTCCTCTGTATTCTTGAACGTTGCGAGCGATCTCGTCAAAAACCTGCTCGGCTGACCTGTATCCAAACTGACGCCCCATCTTTTCGGCGAGGGCAGATAGAGTCTTCCATCCAGGCCATACATCATCATGCTGGAAGGCGGGCCGAATTCTCTGAACCCGGCCCTCAAAGTTCGTAAAAGTCCCCTCCATCTCTGCGAAGGAGGCTTTTGGCAGAACGATGTGGGCCAGCTTGGCCGTCTCATTCATGTTCGTATCCTGAACGACGAGCAGTTCAAGCCCATCGAGAGCCTCTTTCACCCGAGCATCTCCTCTGAGCCTGGCCACAAGATCCTGACCCATGACATAGAGAGCCTTCAATTTAGAGTCTCGGGCTGCGCCCATCATCCCCTCCACGCTCAGTCCACCCTCTCTGGCTGCGACCCCCATCTCCCTTGCCCCCCTGCTGTTCGGGCTCTTGTCGGCCTGGATCAAGATGTTATCACTGTATCCCTCTCCCCTTCCTGCCTGGATAAAATCGACGTTCTTTGAACCGAGCACCTCTCTGAAGAATTGACCGAAAAGGTAATTCTCCTCGTTCGTGCAGGTTGAGGAGGCGATACCGCCGACCGATTCGGGGCCGTGCTCCTTCACTATCTTCTGAAGGGTTTCGGCCACGAATGAAAGGGCCTCGTCGAAACCGACCACCGTCTCTTGGCCGTTGGCCTTTCGCAGAGGCTTCAGGATCCGATCAGAATTGTTGACAGATCTGTACGACACCCTCCCCTCATCGCACATCCACCAACTGTTGACCCCATCGTTCTCCCTGGCTCTGAATCGATAGACGGTGTGGTTTCTGAAATCGATTTCGATGTTGCACCCGCGGCTGCATCCTGGGCAGATCGATTCAACGCTGTGCAAGTGCCACACTCTGCTCTTGAAGCGAAAGTCGCGGCTGGTCAAGGCCCCGACCGGGCACAGCTCCACAAGACTTCCCTGGTAGTTGTTCTGCAAGGCCGCATCAACGTAGGTGCCCACGGTTGTCTGCGCGCCACGTTCAAACACACCGTACTCCTCGATGCTGATCACATCGCGGCAGAACCGGACGCAGCGGGTGCAATGCACACAGCGGTTCATGTCCCGCACAATCTTGGGGCCGATCTCCTGTCGGGGATACCTCCGCTTCTGCTCGGCGTAGCGGCTCTGGGCCGCCCCGTAGTCGAAGGTGTAGTCCTGGAGGTCGCATTCACCGGCCTGGTCGCAGACAGGACAATCGAGGGGGTGGTTGATGAGGAGAAACTCCAACACACCCCGCCTGGCCTTCTGAACCTTTGAACTCTTGGTGCGGACCACCATCCCGTCCCTCACCTCTGTGCTGCAAGCTGTCTGCAACTTGGGCATACTCTCCACCTCCACCAGACAGAGCCGGCAGGTGCCTACAATCTTCAAGGAGGGGTGATAGCACAGATGCGGGATCTGGATGCCAGCGGTCTTGGCCGCCTCCAGGATTGTGGTCCCCTCCGGGGCTTCCACTGGGACAGTATCTATGGTCAGACCTGGCACTTCCCTAATTGCTCACCAGACAGCGCTTCTCTTCGATGTGGTATTCATACTCCGGGCGAAACTTCTGGACAGTACTCAATACCGGCCCAGTGGCCGCATCGCCCATGGGGCAGAGGGTCTTTCCGAAGATGTTATCACAGATGTCTGCCAGAAGGTCGATGTCCTCTGGTCGGCCCCGGCCGTTTTCGATCCGGGTCAGAATCTTGCTCATCCAGGCCGTCCCCTCCCGGCAGGGCGTGCACTGCCCGCAGGACTCGTGTTCGTAAAACCTGGACAGACGCCATGTGGTCCGCACCAGGCAGGTCGTTTCGTCCATGACGATGACGGCCCCGGAACCCAGGGCCGAACCGACCCCCTCTAAGGATTCGAAGTCGAGGGTCACCTTCTCGGCCTCGTCCGCAGTCAAGATCGGCGTGGACGAGCCCCCTGGGATGACGGCCTTCAGCCTCTTTCCGTTGGCTATTCCACCGGCCACCTCATAGATGAGATGTCGCATCGGAGTTCCCATGTGCAATTCGTACACCCCTGGTTTCCGAACATGTCCGGAGATGCAGAACAGTTTCGTCCCGGTGCTCTTCTCGGTGCCGAGGCTGGCGTACCACTGGCCACCTCTGGTGACGATGTGGGGGATGTTTGAGAGGGTCTCCACATTATTGATCACCGTCGGCCCCCCGTACAACCCGACCACTGCCGGAAAGGGCGGCTTGTTGCGAGGGTTACCTCGTTTGCCCTCAATAGACTCCATGAGGGCCGTCTCCTCACCGCAGATGTAGGAGCCGGCCCCGCGGTGGACATAAAGATCTAAGTCAAATCCTGAGCCGAGGATGTCCTTGCCCAGGAACCCGTGCTCGTAGGCCTCAGCGATGGCCGTCTCCAGGATCCGGGCCCCCTTGGCAAACTCCCCCCGAATGTAGATGTAGGCGGTGTGGATGCCGACGGCGTAACAGGAGATGATGATCCCCTCGATCAGTTGGTGGGGGTCTCTCTCGATAAGCAGCCGATCCTTGAAGGTTCCCGGCTCGCCCTCGTCACCGTTGCAGCACATGTACTTCGGCCTCTCCGACTCTTTTGGGACGAAGCTCCACTTCAGCCCGGCCGGAAAGCCAGCGCCACCTCTCCCTCTCAAACCCGATCTCTTCACCTCTTCGACGACCTGCTCAGGCTTCATCTCCTTCAGAGCCCTGGGTAGAGCCCGATACCCGCCGTGCTCTCGATAGACCGCAATCGACTCCGAATTCGGCCGCCCCACGTTCTGCAGTAATATGACTTCAGAATCTTTCATCTACCTCTTTCTCAGATCGTCGAGAAGTGCGTCTATCTTTTCGGCCGTCAGATCCTCGTAGTAATCATCGTTGGCCATCATCACCGGCGCATTGCCACAAGCTCCGAGACACTCCACTTCGCAGAGAGTGAAAAACCCATCGGAGGTTGTCTCCCCCACCTTGATCCCCAGTTTCTCCTCCAGATGGGTCATCAATCGCTCTGCCCCCAAGAGCGAGCAGGAGATGTTTGTGCATACTTGCAGGAGATATTTCCCCACCGGCTGCCGCTGGTACATGGTATAAAAGCTGACAACCTGATAGACGCGCAGCCTGGGCAGGCCGAGGAGCTGGGCAATGGCATCCATCCTTTCGACCGTGAAGTGACCGAACTCTTTCTGGGCGAGATGAAGGGTGGGCAGAAGCGCTGACTCCCGATCCGGGTACCTGATAAGAATCTCTTCGAATCTCTTCTTCGCTTCAGCCGAAAACTCAAAAGCCATAACCGGGTCTCGATTGGAACGCCAAGCTGTATCAGCCCTCAATGGTTCGAAGTTCTGAATTCATAATAAGATGGCTCAAAAATAGCCGCCCCTTCTGAGCTCTCAAAAAACGGAGCAGATAATATAATGTCACGAAAGCAGAGATGCAAAAAATCTTTTCACAAAATTGGTGAGATTTGGCGATTTTTTCGCCCAGATCAAGTTCCGGCACTCCCAAAATTCGAAGGGTATGCCTCTCTATCAATTCAGCCAAAAGGGCTGAGGGGTTGTATTGATTTGGGGAGGAGTCGCAGCTAAAGGAGGGATCGATGGGTAGGGGCAAATCTGGCCTTTCGATGTGGCTCGGATAGGGCCAGCTCTTCATTCTTCATTTTAGATTGACAGGTTGGATTCGTTTTCTTATTTTATCGGAAATGGCCAGGCCTTTACGAATTGAGATACCGGATGGAACATCCCACGTCTACCTGCCCCGAAAGCCCTCGGGACGCAGACAGGTCCCAGGGCCGTTTCAAGGGCACATTGGTCGACCATCATTGGGAATTGAGCCGTGACATTCACCTGAACCCTGTGCGGAGGGCCCTGACGCGAATGAAAATTGATCGTCACCAGAAGAAAAAGAGAAAGCGCGACCAAAGGCGTAAGGCTCGTCGGATGCAGATGGAAAGGAATCAAAGGGATAGGAAGTCAAGATTTTTCTCATACAATGCCGAAGAGGCGTTTTTCTACAATAATTATGAGTTGGCCTTAAAATGGGCCATTAAATCTCTGAGACTTGATCCGAGGGACGATCATATTAGAGACATTGCGATTCAATGCGCAGCGCTTTTAAATAAAGAAGCAACCATTTATAACCTTCTCCTTCAGGGTTGGGAGAAGGAAGCCTTGCGTCTAAGAAAAGATTACCTGTTTCTTGGAAGAATGGCTTTCTCACAAAAAGATTATAGGCTGGCCAAAGAGGTGTTTCAGGGATTGGTGGCAGAAGCAGTCCCAATGGAGAGTCCCCTTACCAAGACCCAGTTGAAGGAAGCGGAACGGTACTTAAAGAGGCTCGACATGTTGGAGCACGCTATCCAACCAATACCCAGACGCTCTGTCCCCGCACCGTCTCCCGGTTCTAAAGAAGAAGCCGCAAAACCCCAAACTCCGCAAGTAGAAGAGAAAGAGAAGAGAAAAATCGAGGATTCATCTGCAGAGATTCACCTCAAACCTAAGATAACATTTGAGGTGGATGCCGAGCCAATCCTAACAGCGATAAAGAAGCTACACCGAGCGAATGTGCCCAGCCTGGAGATGACCTTAAAGGCATATAAACTTTCCTTTCGCACCTCTTACGATCAGTTGCTCTGTTTGCCCGTGATTCGAAACGTACAATCCCTGTGGTATCAGGAGGAAACGGCCCGCAAAGTTATGAAGTACTTCCGCGGGCGGGCGATTCTGGCAGACGAGGTTGGTCTTGGCAAAACAATCGAGGCTTGCATGGTCCTGAAGGAATATCTATTGCGCGGACTGGTGCGCACTGCCCTGATTCTCACTCCAAGCAATCTTGTCCATCAGTGGCAGGAGGAACTTTTAGAAAAGTTTCAACTTACTTTTGTTTCGTCTAATGATCCGCTTTTCCGTCAAGACCCTGAGCGTTTTTGGCAATCGCCACTCGTACTGGCCTCTATCCACACGGCCAAGAGTAAGCGCCACTTTGACTTCGTCACCTCCCGTAGCTACGACATGATCATCGTTGATGAAGCGCACCATTTGAAAAACCGAGCTACCCTCAATTGGAAGTTAGTCAATGCTATACCAAAAACCTACTTGCTTCTGTTAACAGCGACTCCAGTTCAAAATAATCTGGAAGAGCTCTACAACCTTGTTACCCTCTTGAGTCCCGGGCACCTCAAAACACGTAAAACCTTTAAGGAGGAGTTCGTCACCCGGGGGAATCCAACCGACCCCCAGAACCGAGAGAAGTTAAGACAATTGCTTAAGGAGGTTATGCTTCGAAACACGCGTTCGGTGACGCAACTGCATCTTCCCCCAAGATTCGCTACCACGGTAAAGGTATCCCCCTCGCAGCCTGAAGAAACATTTTATCAAGCCATTAGCGAGTTCATTGCTGAGCAAGCTAAGCTCCAATCGGATGGTCTCACCAGAATGGCTCTTCAGAAGTTGCTGGAAGCAGCAGGCTCGTCCCATATCGCAGCCTTACGCGTGTTAGAAAATGTCGCCGCACGCAACCAGAATGGGATCAGCAAGTATGCCAAAGAGATTCTGGCCATGGGAAGAGAAATTCGAATAGGCGCTAAAACTCAGCAAGTGTTGGAACTCCTCCACGCTCTGTCCGATCAGAGAATAATTTTTGTCAATTATCTGGCTACACTGGAATACCTCCGAGGGGTGCTGGAGGAGCAAAAAATTCCCCACGTCGTTTTTCAGGGTAGTATGACCACAGCTCAAAAACAGGCGGCTATCGACACATTCCGAAAGGGCTGCCCAGTACTTCTGGCTACCGGAACTGGTGGCGAAGGACATAACTTGCAATTTTGCCATACGATGATTAATTATGATCTGCCCTGGAATCCTATGCAAATTGAACAGCGCATCGGCCGTATCCATCGCATCGGTCAAGACAAGGAGGTGCAGGTTTATAACTTTTGTGCGGCGGGTAGTCTTGAAGACCATATTCTGGAAGTTCTGGATCGCAAAATCAATATGTTCGAACTTGTAGTGGGGGAAATAGATATGATTCTGGGGCGCCTGAAGGGTGAGCAGGAATTCAGCGAACTGGTGTACGATATTTGGATCAAAAACAGCGATGAGGCGAAACGAAGAGAGGCTTTTAACGCCCTGGCATCTCGATTGAAGCGAGCCAGGATGGCTTATGAGAAGAGCAAGGAATTGGATGAGAAGCTCTTTCAGGAGGATTTTGGCGTATGAGTCCAGATCAGGAATTGTTATCCTTTGCTGCTCAGTTGCTGGAACAACAAGGCGGCGTGGTTGAACAGCATCCCGATCATATGATGGCTCTATTGCCAGGACATATATCCCGAATACTGGAGCTGCCTGAAGAGGTTCGAATAGGAAAAGATGGGGAAATTCTTCTCTATGGCAGCCCGCTCCTGGATCGCCTCGTCTCCCTGGCCACTCAGGAAGTTCCGGTAGTTTACGGTGAGCTCCAGGTGCCTTATTTGAAAAAGGCCGGGTTCGAGCAACTTCTTGCACAAGATATTTCCTTTGGCAAAGGACAAAGCCGCATCATCAGTACGGTGGAAGCCCGACATAGTTATATGGTGCTGATATGCCACTACATAGCTATGAGCGACGAACGAAAAGAAGGACTGGTTGAAGTGGCTATACACGAAGATACCGGCGCATTGATTCCCGAAATGACAGGACGCTGGGCGGATTTTCAGCCAAAGTTCTTCTCCCCGAAGAATGTCCCCCCCCATTTTCCGATACATTTAGATGATTCGATCATCGCAGCCATGAAGAATGCCCGGACTCTTATCGACGTGGAATTGGCCGATTTTTTCAAAAGCATCCGACGACATCTGAACCGTGATGTTCGAAATACCCAGGAGTATTACCAGGCCTTAGAAAGGGAAATGGAAGCCAGTCTGGAAAATCCCAATTTAAGCGAAGAGCAGCGAATCGAAAGAAAGGCCAAGATCCAGGAACTGCCAGACGAAATGTCCCGCAAGATCGAAGATCTTCACCAAAAATACCGGACACAGGTTACCCTGACTGGTTGCGCGGCCCTGCGATTTCTGGTTCCAGTGATCCGGCTCACAGTTGCCATTCGATACCGCAAGCTTTCACGGGAAATCCGCCTCATCTATAACCCTGTAACCCGCTCGATGGATCCCCTTGTTTGCCAGCGTTGCCGCGCAACTACTCGGACTGTATCTCCCTGGGAAAAAGACTCTGTGCTCTGTTTCTCCTGCCCGAAATGTAGCCACCAGGGTGAAGTTCTGATTTTCCCAGCGCGCTGAAGCCGTCTCGATTCGATATGCGACGCATTGTATATCTTCAGGCACGCCTGACACCTGTCTCATAAGCGGCATCTTTCCGGCAGATCTCATTTCACCTCCGAGGATTGCGTTAACTATCTTCACCACATCCAGAACGTTCACCTCCCCGTCCCCATTGAAAGCAGTTGACATCCCCCTTATCCGCGGGCAGGACCCCGCCTTGTCCGCAGAAGGGGTCAAAAGAACGCATCCGCGGTGCATGGGATATCCGAGGAATCCTGTGTGTCTGGCGAACTGGATCCAGTTGTCGCCGTCAGCGCTGGCCTCCACATAGCCCCAGTCGTGATCCTCCTGAATGCCGTGCCAATGCCAGTAGGACTTTGGAGCTCTAATTCTTACACAGCAGGCTCCTTTTGTGACAGTCGATTTGATTTTACTGCCTCGACACAGGTGAACCGAGAATGGCATTGACTATATTCACCACGTCCAGAACATTCACCTC
>JBHIER010000026.1:0-14213 GCA_046760705.1 bacterium | reverse complement strand
GTTCCACCCTCCGGCATGGCATCGATGGCGTTATTGATCATGTTCAAAAAGACCTGCTCCAACCGATTCGAGTCTGCGGAAATGATGGGGCCATCCGAGGAGAATTCTTTCTCCGCGGAGAATTCTTTCTCCAAATCTATGTTTGTCGAGGTCAACCGATGTTGAGCCAGAAGAAGCGTTCTGTCAATAACCTCGTGAACAGAGGTGGGCTTGAGTTCAAAGGGCGATTTTCGGGAGAAAGTCAACAGACCTTCAGTAATTTTGGCGATGCGGTTCGACTGTCTGTTGATCACCGTCAGATCGTTGAGGATCCCTTCGGGCAGGTCCTTCTCCCTGGCCTTTGACAACAGGTATCCACTTCGGGTCAGGATGATACCGGTGGGGTTGTTGATCTCGTGAGCCACCCCAGCGGCCAATTCTCCGATGGCCGCCAAACGATCCGCCCGCTGTAACTGCTCTTGGTGATGTTTCTCCACCTTCCGCTGCGTCTCTTCCAGCCGTTCGACCATGGAGTTGAAGCTTCGGCCGATACGGCCGATTTCATCCTTTTTGAAATCCCCACACCGGGCACTCAGATCACCATTCTCCACCCGGGACATCACCCTTCCCAGATGGGTGATGGGTCGGTTAACAAAGCGTGAAAAGAGGACATGTATGGCCAAAACCAATAACAGAATAGTCGTCGTGGCAGATATAATCCACAGCTTTCGATTGCTGGCCAGTTTCTCATAAGCGTCCTTGAGCGACACATGGACCTCGAATATCCCATTGATCCGTTGACCCGGATCATGACACCGGTGACACTCGGGCAGGTTGTTGATCGGTTTGAACCTTGAAAGAGACATTTCACCATCTTTGTTCTCTTCTAAAAACATCACCTCCCTCTTCTCATCGGCGAAAGCCTCCATATCCTCTGAGTGGATCGACAATCCTATCTCATCTTTATTCGATGACCTCAGAATTCTACCCTTCTCATTCAAAATCCTAACTGCCGATATATCCTCGTGATCAGTAATGACTTCCAACAGACTCTGAACTTCATCGCTTTGCCCCTCCATCATGGCAATAGAGACGCTTCTCTCGATAGTGTCGGCGATTATGTTAAGTTTCTCTTTTATCCCTTGAAGAAGCTGCTTTTCTTGGGTCCGCAGGGTCAAATAGGTCGAGAGCCCTACGGTAAAACTGAAAATCAAAACTGACGACAGAATGATCTTGCTTTTAAGACTCATCAAAACCTGGTCCTCTCCAAGTTCTCATCTTTGGGGTACAAGAGAAGGCAAACACACATCATTCTAATATCAAGAGATATTTAGGGTCCAGTAGTTGCACGCGTACCCTTTCCCCCGCTCTCATCACAGTCACCTCTTTGGGAATGATGATCAACCCATTGGCCAACGTCAATGATTTCAAAATCCCCGAGCCTTGGTGGCCGGTTGTTCTCACATAATACTCACTGTTCCTCTTCTCCACCCGGCCTCTTTTGAATTGCGTCCGGCCCGGTTTCACTCTGATTTCCTCCTCCAGAATAGCTTCCATCTCGGGCTTACCGGTGTCTCTCTTCCCCATGAGCCTCATCAGCGCCGGCCTGACAAATTGCTCAAAGCAGATGAAGCTTGAAACAGGGTTGCCGGGCAGACCGAAAATGGGCTTTCCTGACAGCATACCAAAGAGCAGTGGCTTGCCAGGTTTCATGGCCACTTTCCAAAACACTGTCCTCATACCCATTTTCTCGAGCACCATCTTAACCACATCGTACTTGCCGACAGATACACCTCCAGAAATGAGCAACACATCGGTCCGATCGATCCCATCTCTGATCTTGGTTTCAATCTCTTCAGGAGTATCCTTAGCTCTGCCTAAATCTACGGGCACTGCGCCGTACTGTTGAGCTAAACCGGACAGGGTATAACTATTGCTGTTTCGTATCTTCCCTGGCTTTATCTCCTCATCGATCTCCACCAACTCATCGCCGGTAGCCAAGATGCCCACTTCAGCTCGACGTATGACCGCTGCTTCCCTTCTCCCCAGCGAAGCCAGCATACCCATCTCTTGAGGGCGAATTTCTGCACCTTTTCTCAATACAGTCTCTCCTCTGCTGACGTCCTCACCCCGGTCACGCACGTTTGCCCCGGGATACACCTGCGTAAGGACTTCCACTTTGTTACCACAGAGCCGCGTTCGCTCAACAATAACCACTGCGTCAGCTCCAGCCGGAAGGGGAGCGCCGGTCATTATTCTGGTGGCCTCTCCTGGGGCGACCCTCTTCTGGGGCACACATCCGGCCGGCAGATCCTCTATCACCTTCAGCGTGACCGGACTGTTCTCCGATGCCCCTTCTGTATCCTCGGCAATAACAGCATATCCATCCATGGCCGAGTTGTCGAAGGGGGGAATATCATCTGTGGCCACAACATCCTCCGCCAAAACGAGACCCAAGCTGTCCAGAATGTTGATCTTTTCTGGAGCTAAGATCTTCACTACCTGTCGAATCTTCTCTCTGGCTTCCTCTATGTCAATCATCTTTTCCCCCGGATCATTAGCCTCCTATTTGAGACATCGATTCGTGGTTTTTCGCTCCGCTCCCAGAGCCCATTCCATGACCTTTAGGTCTGCTCATAACGGCAGTTCGGAAGAGGCTCCTGAGGGCTCTATCATTGTTGCTTCCCACAACCCCTTTGAGGTCAACGCTCATCTCGGAACCTAAACAGCTCTTGAGCCGGCCGTCGGAGGTCAACCTCAGCCGATTGCATCTGTCACAGAAAGAATGGGTCACCGCCCCTATGAAACCGACTGTTCCCTGCGCCTCGTCAAACTTGTAATAGCGGGCCGGGCCACCACCCTTGGGGCCATCGATGGGTTGCAGGCAGCCCATCCTCTGACAGCGATCCAGCACAGCATCCACCGACAAAAACCGATCTTGGCGGTAGAAACCGCCATTAGCTATGGGCATAAGCTCGATGAACCTCACATGAAGCGGCCGATCATAGCTTAGCCTGGCGAAATCTTCTATCTCATTGTCGTTCAGGCCATTCACGACCACAACGTTGATCTTCACCGGCTGTAGGCCCACCGCCAATGCGGTCTCTATTCCTCGCTGCACAGACCGGATGACACCAGGGACCCGGCTGATCAGTCTCGATCTATCTCCATTCAAAGTATCCAGACTGATATTCACCCGCTTCAGCCCTGCCTCGGCCAACTCCTTAGCATATCTGCTCAATAATATCCCATTGGTGGTCATAGTCACCTCATCAATCCCTGCTATCTGAGATATCCGCTCCACGAGGCCAACCAAACCTTTTCTCACCAACGGCTCCCCACCGGTAATCCGAATCTTATTGATCCCCAGACAGACTGCACATTCAACCACCTTTACTATCTCTTCATAGCGTAAAATGTCATCGTGGGGAAGAGGAACAATTCCTCCCTCTGGCATACAATAGACACACCTCAGATTGCACCGGTCTGTGACGGAGATGCGCAGATAATTGATGTGTCGACGGTGAGGGTCGATCAACTTTTCCATATTTCATTCATCTCCATAGCTGACAGGCTCCTCAACCTCTTTTTGAAGGCCTGCAATGGTTCGCCACAGGAAGCCCGCTTTCAGCTTCAGAACCATATTGAAGGCAATGCCTGCCCCGAATCCAAAAGCCGGGTTTTGAGCAATCACAGCCACCAGTCCCACTCCAAGAGCGAGGAGAAAATCCCTTTTGGCCACCAGGTCCCGGACAAAAAGGGCGTGATTCAAGCCAACATAGACGAGGAGCAGACCAATTATAGGCAGAGGTATGGTGGACAGGACAGGCACGGCGGCCTTTCCCAAGAGGAGTGCCAGGATCAGACAGAGGCCGCCGATCATTAGGTTGGCCCCACCGGTGCGGGCCCCGAACTTGTAGTGGGCCGTCAGCCCGCCGGACCCGTGGCATACCGGCATGGCCATGAACAACCCAGCCACAATGTTACCCAGACTCATGCTCACAGGCAGAGAGCGGGGTGAGACCCTGTCAGCCCTTTGACCAAAATATGTCCGCGCGGTATCGGTGGTGGCCACAATGGCGTTACCCACAGTCAGGGGCAGTTGCGGGATTACGATAAGAATAAAAGCCGCCCAAAGACTTTCGATCGTGGGCGAAAACAATTGGGGCCCGAGCGGCCCCAGGGCAAGGGAGTAGGAATCCTGACCCAACAACCCCACCAAGATCCCGAACGAGATGATTAGAATGGAAGCCGGCCACCGGCCGTTCCTCCGAAAAAGCAACAGCAACCCAGCTCCGACCGAAGCCACCAGAATGGAGACCGGAATCCCACCCAGACTCAAAATTGCGCCGGCCCCATTGAGAAAAAACCTCTCTCCAAAGATCAACCTGGCGCCCCGTTGGACTAAGATTAACCCTATGCCCAACTGGATGCCCCGGACAATGGGGCGGGTGAAGACTCTCTGGAGAAAATCTGCCACTCTCTTTATCCAAAAAACCGGCAGCAGAAGACCCATAATCAATCCTGCACTGGCAATGACTTCCGGCGATGTTCTGGCGGCAATAGCTATGGCCGCCACCGCTTTCAGCGGTTGGACAGGCATGGGAATGCGGTAATACAATCCCGCGCCAATGTAAACTAAACCAACCACCAAGAACACCGATGTGGGATTTAGACCGTTTATGGTGATCAACGCTATGGCCAAGGGAAACAGAGTGCCAATATCGCCTAAGGCCCCGGCCAATTCCATGCGGTTGAATTTCAATCCTTCTTTTACCATTTTCCCATCCTTCGAGGGGGTTTTAGCTGTTACTAAACCATCTCTTTTGAACTTTCAAAGTCCTCAATGGTGTTGATATTAAAAAAGCAGATACCGTCTGGATCAAATCTTCTCACCTCCCTGGGGGTTATCTCTCTCACTTTAACCTGATCAAAAAAATCGATGACCTTCAGATTGTTACTCCTCAATTGGCGTTGGATTGGCTGGAGACAATTTTTTGAATAGACAGCACACAACGACTCATAGCCGCTCTCCAATTTGGGAACGACGAGATCATACTCTGCGGCGCTGTCCATCATGTAGCGAATCAAATCGATATTTATGAAGGGCATATCACAGGCGACCACAAAATTGTAATGGTGGATGGACACAGACAGGCCCGAATATATCCCCACCAGCGGGCCTCGACCGGGCCACTGGTCCTCAACTAAGCTCACCCCCAAGTATTCGTAATTCTGAGGAGTATTGGTCACGATGAGGATGGATTCAAAGACCGGGTCCAATTTCGCCACCAGACCGTCGATAAGAGGTACCGACCCTATCTTTAAAAAAGCTTTATCTGTTTTGATGCGTTTGTTTTTGCCGCCGGCCAGGATAATACCTGTCATTTTTCCCTCGAAGCCTTTAAGTCGAAAGTCTCTATTATAAAATCTGCCAACTGAGATGTCTCCTCACGGTGAAAAAGTGGCACGCCTAACTCCAACTCTCCATCAGAGACCACCGCGATTAAATTATCATTCTCACCGCAAAGTGGCTCCGAAACAATATTGGGAAGAACTTCAATCTTCGGTTTGTAGCCGCTTTTGTATCCTTCGGTTAAAATAATGTCTACGTGGGCAAAGTACTTGTTGGCCAGCTCATCTAAGGTCAGTTCGTGCCCAATCCTTGAAAAAAGGCCCAATTTGGATGAGGAAGCAATCACAACGGTTTCTGCTCCAGGCTGGGAGTGTCGCCAGGTGTCCTTGCCTTCCCGGTCCATTTCAAAGCCGTAAACATCGTGTTTGATAGTCCCAACTCGAAGCCCACGGTTCTTAAGTTCTGGGATTAGTCTCTCTATGAGAGTGGTCTTACCACTTTTCCTTTTACCGACAATAGATATGATAGGCACCATAGAGTCATTGCTCCCCGGGCAAACTGAGGAAAACATAAAAATCTTATGAAATAGTTCTCCAAAATGAAAAAGCCAGCTCCTCGCACGCAGGCTTTATGAGGCCGGCTTTACTCATATCTCCTTTCCAAGCACGAGGAGGCAGAGTCGTTTCCTTCTCTACCCGAATCGGCCCAACTGCCTTAGCCCACACCTTAGGCAGAAGGGCTCGGAGATTACTTTCTGATCGTTTACAAGAAGTTTCCTGTTTCTTCGCTCAATTTATGCACCTGTTCCTTTTCAAATCGTAGATATTCTTTGGTTACCCTGGCCATCTCTCGGTAGAAATCCAATTGAGACCCCTCCATCACTCTGTCACAGAAAGTCGGTATCCATCGAAGGAGATGCTCGTCAATGAATTTTTTCTCGTATTCTAAACACCGTGCTACTGTGTCCCGGTCCTGCTGCTCCCAGGCCTCTTTTTCCCTTTCGGTGATCTTCTGCATCAACTCCAGTTCGACACTGATGTGGTCCGGCATCCCCCGATATTCCTCCCCATAGCTCAGGCCCAGCCATTCGACCAACTTCTTAACCTCGACCGTCGAATCTCCCCACATGAGTCCTGGCCTGGACTCATCGGCTCGATGAACCGACTCATGAGGGGAGATGTGTGGTCCTGGACCGAGGAACAGTCTGGTATATTCCAACACCAGCTCCTCCAAGACCTGCTCTTCATTCCCGCCGAGGAATGTCTTTTCCAAGGAGAGTCCCATGGCGGACAGCGCCTTCAGAACCTCTGGTTGCCGGATTTGTCGTAGAAGCTCGAGGGTCGGTTCCTGCCTGAAAATGAGAGAGAGGAGACCGTACAGGTTGCTCCGGCTCGAAGCCACCTCGGCCATCCTCTCTCTTGTTAATGGTGCCTCCACTACGCCTTCTCCACGGTTACTACCGTATCCATCCAGCGCATCTGGCCGCCGATGGGTTCAGGTGAGTTGGGTATCACCCAGTTGGGATGAACACCCGTCTCCTTCCACCATTTGAACTCACAGTCCGGCTCACACACATGACTGGCCGTCTTCTTCCCGGAGGCGTATTCGCCGTACTCCCAGTGTCCGAGGTGATAGGAAATAGCTACCACTCGCGGATGGATCCCTTCGGTCAGCTTGGCCTTGGTCACAATCTGTCCGACAGAGGATTTCACCCGAATCTTGTCCCCGTCTTTAATACCCCTGGCCGCCGCAGTCTGCGGATGAACCCAGGCCGGATTGTCGTGGTAGATCTCCGTCAGCCATTTGCAGTTCTGGGTGCGGGAGTGGGTCTGGACATTGACCTTGTAAGTGGTGAGGATCAGCTCATCCCTCTTCATCTTCTCATGCTCCGGGATGGGTAGATACGTGGGCATGGGATCAAACCCCTTGAGCTTCAGAAGTTCGGAGTAGATCTCGAATTTTCCGGACTTGTTGACCTTATCGGGTTTAAACCCCACATAGACCTTATCCCCAATCTTCTGACCCACATACTTCTTGTAGGCACCCTTTGTGGTGGTGTAATCCTCACCCTCCTTTCCCTTCCAATAGACACCCGTCTTCTCATCCAGGATGGCGCCCTCAAGATCCTCAGACTTCACCTCTTTGGCATAGGATCTGTATTTCGGCTTGGCGGTCTTATCGTACCAGGCGCCATGTTTTTTCATGTACTCAAATCCACCTGCCTCCTTCACTCCAGGGGTATGCTCGCAGGCGTCGCGCACGAACTCCTCGGCGCTCTTGAAGGCCATCACCTCAGCCACCTGGCCGCCCAATCTGCGCGCAATTTCGCAGCACACGTCCTTGAAATCCCGGGCCTGGCCCAGAGGCCGAACCAGTGGTTGACGGATGTAGTACTCTGGGATCTGGTCGTAGGAAACCATATCCTCCCAGTCCCAGCGCTCCAGGTAGGTGGCATCGGGGAGGATGAGGTCGGCCAGAGCCGTGGACTCGCTCGTGCATACATCCACAGCCACAATGTAGGGTATCAAACTCTCATCCTTCAAGATATCGATGTTCTCCTGGCACTCACCATTGACGTAGACTGGGTTGTAGCAATAGATCATGTAGATCTCCGGCCGGCCGTGCTGGCCCTCCTTGATGAGCTTGAGCACCTGATGGTTCACGTGGTGGGTAGGATAGGCCGCCTGACCTTCGAACCCATCGACGATCTTCAGCTTCTTGGGATGGCCTTTGGGCTTAGGGAAGGAATTCTTCCACTTCGCCCCCACCGCCTTGCACCGACCTCCCTTCACATCGATATTCCCGCAGATGGCCTCCAGCATCAGGATGGCCCGCTCGTTCTCAACACCATTGTAGTGAGCAATAGCGCCCCGATAGGAGACGATGGTGGCGGGTTTGGCCTGGGCATACTCGAGGGCCAGTGACTCTATTTTTGAGGCGCGAACACCGCTGATCTTTTCGGCCCACTCCGGAGTATACTCTTTCAGGTGGTCTTTGAGTTGGTTCACCGTGACGTTGGTCCACGTCTCGATAAAGTCCTTATCGTAAAGACCCTCCTCCATGACCACGTGGGCCATAGCCAGCACCACTGCCCCGTCAGTACCTGGCTTGATGGGTATCCACTCCCGCGATTTAGCCCCGGTGTTCGATAGCCTGACGTCAAAGGTTACCAGTGGCACCCCACGGGCCAGAGCGTCCACAGCTCGCTGGGCGATGGGAATGTGAGAGGTGTGCGTCTCCAGAAAGTTGCAGCCAAAATTGAGGATGAAGTTGGTGCGGGTCAGGTCGTTGACATCGTAGTGCTTGCCCCAGACCAGCTCCTGGGCCGTCCATTTGCCCCCCTCACAGATGGAGGTGTGGTTGCCAATGGTTTTGGTTCCGTAGGCCGGGAGAAAATAGCTCTTGATGATCTTGCTGGATGAGGCCTTCATCCGGCCGTAGTGGAACATGAACTTTTCCGGCGTTCCCGCATCCTGCAGCTTCTTCAACCTGGACACCAGTTCATCTAAGGCTTCGTCCCAGGAGATGCGCTTCCATTTCCCCTCGCCGCGCTTGCCCACCCGCTTCATGGGATAGAGGAGGCGGTCGGGATTGTAGAGCTGGTTGATGCCGGCCTGTCCCCTGGCGCAGAGCACGCCGCCGGTTCTCGGCAGTTCGGGATTGCCCTCCAGTTTCACCACCCGGCCGTCTTCGACGTAGCCGATGATCCCGTCTCTGGAGACGCACTGCCAGCAGGCGCTGGGGATGGCCTGGCGTTCCTTGCCCGTTTCAGGAGAAAAATCTTTACCTCCTCTTTGAAGGGTCACCTCACCGACCAGGCTCTCGGATCCTTTTCCCACGGCCAACACGGCGGCGCTGGCGGCCCCCAATTTCAAAAAATTTCGTCTATTTAATCTCATCGCGTAACCCCTCCCCTGCTTTGTATCGCTGGTAGACGCCTGGTTCGAAGGCGATGTAAAAGGTATGAGGATCAGTGCCCTCTTCCGGAAGCAGAACCTGCGTCTTGTGAGCTTTAAGCAGTTTCGAAACCTCGCTACCAGGATCGTTGATGTCCCCGAAGGTTCTGGCTCTGCCCAGGCAGGTGTTCACGCACGAGGGGACGACCCCCTGATCGACTCGATGGGCACAGTAGGTGCACTTGCCAATGGTGTTGTTTTCGGGTTCAGCCCCTGCCTTTCTGAGAGGATGAGAGAAGCGGGCACCGTAGGGACATTCTTCGATGCAGGCGCCACAGCCCACGCAGATGGACTCATCGACCAGCACCGCGCCGTCCGGCCGCTGATAGGTGGCCTTGCCCTCATATTCAATGCCCTTGTAGGTTCGCTTGATGGGATCCACCGGGCAGACCTCTACACAGGGCGGATTGGCGCAGTGATTGCACAATACGGGGAGAAAATGCCGCTCGGTCTGGGGATATTTCCTCCTGTCCTTCTGCTGCACACAGCTCCGCCAGTATCCCAGAGGATCGTGATACTCACTCTTGCAGGCAACCGTACACCCGCGGCAGCCGACACAGCGCCCCAGATCGATGACCATGGCGTATCTGGCGACTGCCGCCTTCTTTTCAGCAGCGGCAAAGAGCTGTTCTGGTATACTCGTTGTGGCCAGAGCGACGGCTGCACCGCCACCCAGCTTCAAAAACTCGCGTCGGCCAGCCGGTTTTTCCAGCAGCTTCTCCATGATCTCACCTCCCTGATATCTCGATTAGATGTGCATCTGGAATTGAACCCTCAGACCGTACTCGGTATCGGCCCCATCCTTCTGTGGCATGTTCACGTCCAGGTTTATCTGGACTCTGTTGTACTTATCGAAGAAGATATCCACGCCGGGGGTGACCAGAATATTCCTGGTGTCATCGTCATCCGTGTCCCTCTGGGCATAGTCAAACCGAATTGCCGGGCGCACCGAATAGATCTTTCCTCCCTCAGCCAACTTCACGTTGTAGCTCCCTATAAAGGCAAATCCCATGAAATCTGTCTCGTCATCGTAATAGGGATTAGAGCCGTAGAGAAATTCTGCTTGTACCCAGGGGCCGGTCTTGGAGACATGGTGTTTTATGCCGTACTCCACATCGGCCTCAAAGGCCTGGAAGTTCTCCTTCGAATAGCTCGTGTCGCTATCTGCAACCTTTTCATAGTTAGAGACGGTCCGATTGGCAACGCTCGCACCAAAAGCCAGATCCTCCAGAGCACTGAGGACAACTCGACCACCAATCAACTTCCCGTTATCGTCGTCAGCCTTCTTGTGATACCCGTTGCCATTGAATACTCCCAGGTAGTATTTAACCTTTTCTACCTTTCCGTGCAGCGTAACACCAATATCACGACCGGCGTACAGCCCGTCTTTGATGATGATCTGATTGGTGGCCTTCCAGTCGCTACCAATGAGCTTATTCCCCCTTTCGATGACCATAGTTTTGGTACTCGAGGTCAGCTCCCACAGCGAAAACTGCTTCTTGTACTGGCCGAGCTTGATGTTGAACTTGGGGTCGAGGGTTAAATCCACGTAACCGTCCTTGAGCTTTACCCCTCCCCCTCCCAGATCATATTGCACCTTTGCCTTCATTGTGCCCTGGGGGTTTTCATACTTAGCAGTCAGCCTCGCTCTGCGGATATAAAAGGTGTTGTTCATCTCCTCAGCCGCTTCCACATTGGAAGTGTGGAACTGGCCATGCAGCCTTCCGGCAAAGGTCAACCTTGACTTTTTGGAGACCACATTCTCCTGGCCATTGGCGCTTGACCACACAAATAGAAATGCCGCCAGACAAAGCATCAATTTAACCGCTCTCATTTTATACAAATCTCCTTTCTCTTTCCTCACTCGGTCTAAAACTACCTGTTTGTATATATCCTGACAATCGATACGGAATAGCGATCACCCCCTTTCTTCTTTTACCTTTTTCCTATTTTTCAATTTGCCTTTTGGGCATCACCTCCTCTACTTAAAAACTATATTGCAATCGGGTATAGATCTCAAACATGTCGTCCGGATCCGGGTTAGCGGTGGTGTTATAAAAATCGCCCACCAAACCATAAGCTGCTCCCAATTCGGCCGTCAGGCCACCGGTAAATTCATATCCCACTACCGCATCGAGTTCTATCCCCATATCTTTCTTACCATAAGCATTCTCCGCTGTCGAGCGGAGATAGCCAGCAGCAAAGGTGGTCCAGATCCTCTCTCTGGGTTCGAATCTGGCTCGCGCCTGAAGAGACAGAAGCCCCAAGCCACTGTTGTTGAGATCGACGTTGAGGCCAGCTACGTCCTCATTTAAAGCCGTGAAGATCTCCAAGTAGCCGGCATAATTGGGACCGAGAATCACATGGAAATCCCCGCGACTGGTACTTGTTGAGCTCTCCTTCTCCCCGGTGGAATAGGTAGCTTGAAGGCTGAGGGCTGTCGAGCCGAAATCCTTACTGCCTTCAAAGTTAACTGCGAAGCCTGAATTGTCTACATCCTCAACACCGACGCTGTCGAAGTCCGTCTTACCTTTGTTGTACAGAACAAAACCATTAAGATCAAATCCTCCGCATTCTTTGACACAACTTACACCAGCCCATAAATCCCGGGCGGTGGAGAGCATTCCCGTCCCTCTATCGATTTTCCTGTCATCGTTGAGGAAATAGATATGTGGGCTCACGTTACATTTGCCAGAGAAGGATAAGTCGGCCCCGATCTTTAACAGATCTCTATCGTCAGCCTGGGTGAGATCGCCTCCCTCGTTCAATCTAAAGGCTCCAACAGTTAAAGAATGGGCATTGAATTTAGTATTGACCTCAATTCCGGCCACATCGAAATCCCAGTCCCAGTCGAAGAGGTAACCCTTAAATCCATCCAAGGGCGATTGAATGCCGGCTTTAATGTTCGTGCGGGTATCGGGGATATTGAAATCCAGGTAAGCGTTTCTGGTCTCTACGTTGACCACGTCCGCGCCCTGCGCCCCGCCGTAATTTTCGCCCACACCGTGTGTTCCCACACCCCACACAATATCGCCGATCTCGAAGGCCAGGACACCCTTGAGGTTCTCACTGGCTTGGCTGACCAGAGAAAATCTGAACCTCTGGTCGACAAGTTTTCGTGTCTTCGAATCGGTCTCAGGACCTATTCCTGGATCTAAATCTAAATCTAAAGAAAAGAGAGGAGTGGCCGTACCGTAGTTGAAAAATACGGTTCTGACCCGATAGGCTCCGGTGAATTTCATACGATCGAAATCATTGCCCTCTTCACCGGCCTCCGATTTCAAGGAAATGGTGGCCAATAAAGCCAAAGCCGTAACAACTGTAAATAGTCCCCCCATCTTTCTCTCCTTTCGGCTTGCCAGAGATTGATCTTTATGGTTGCCATTCCACCGCCCTTCAGTCGGCTCTATCCTCAAGATATCACTCCCTTAAATATCTGTTTCATTTCTCCGATGTAACGAAAACTTTTTTGATAGACGGAACAAAGCCGACAATCTGTCCTCGTATGCGAACAGCTCGTTTCTTCGAACATCCAGCAAGGTTTAACACCATAAATGAGGTAATTTAATGCAGGCAACCCTTTCAATGTCCTCACTGGGAGTGAATCCGCCTCCCTGTTTCTGTCCGAAAAGGGATCAACAACCCTGCCCTTTCGTACATCCTTAAGGTGGGGACGGAGAGCTCCAGCCTCTTGGCTGCAATACCGATGGTAAAAATCGGCTCATTTTTGCCAATTTCGCTGTCCATAGCCAAACACTGCTCAAACTTAATAAATCTTCTCCACAATGTCAACAAAAATATTTCGGCCACTTTTGGATAATAAACGGCCCTCAGCAGAATATCTGTGGATTATTGAATGGCATAACATCTTGTGTGCATTAGCGTTATCTTTTACTTAACGTCTTTGTAACAAGCTCATGAAACTCAGCATTATCTCGCAAGCTCTGAAATCCAGAATCCCTTTTGGCCATTTCCCGATACGTCTCCCCACCCAAATAGATCGCTTTTCCGAGATGAGAAATGGCCGCAACAAAGTTACCTTTTAGCAACTCAACCAGAGCCATATTATACCAGATCAAGGGATCTTCTGGCCGAATTTCTACGGTGCGATGGAATTCCATCGCGGCTTTATCGTACAGACCTTTTTGCAAACTCATGTAGCCCTGCTCAACAGAATAGCAGATAGTTACCAGGTCTGTTTTTATCTCTTTCTGCTGGAGGATATCGATACATTCTTGAGGCCAGATGCGAGGTACTTTGAGCCGGTTGAGGTAAAGGGCGCTATCGAAAATAAAGTAATCGATGTCAAGGTCCAGCGAGACGCTCTCTTTGAGCTGAGGGACATCCATCAGACGGCACACTGTGATTCTTGTATCGAACAGGTGACCGACAATCACGTTTCCTTCTCTCGAGAAACTCTCCACCTCTTTTGGGGGAACATTGACGAGTTAAAGTTATTCTCCCCGCTTCTTCGATGTCGAAGGTGATGTTGGTCGTCGCGTTGAAAGTCGCTGTGATGACAGGCCTCACAACCAATGTTGATCTCGTCAATATTGCCGTCACCGCTGAAATCGTAACCCAAAACCGCGCTCAAAGGAGCGCTGTCGAGTGCATCGGCCCCTATCAAAGCTCTCCCCTGTGGCGATGATGTCACCATAGATGGTCGAGTTGTCATATGTTGTCATATAAAGGTGTCTTGGCCTCGATATCGTACCAGTTCTCCGGATGATACCTCTTCCACACCCCATCCGGCTCCCTGTAATGGATGGGCAGGAGATAATGGCCGTCGGAGAGCACACCAGAACCGTTGCCCCCGATGGGTATTCTGGTGACGTAACGCTGCTTCCAAACGCCACTCCCCCCATACGTGAAGGCTACCCTGTAGGTCAACTCCCCGATAGTGACCTGGTAGCCATCCACTG
>JBHIER010000025.1:0-14541 GCA_046760705.1 bacterium | reverse complement strand
GGGCTGCCGCCTCCAGAGAGTTGAAGGGGACCAAAAGGTCGACCCTCTTTCTGGGAAGCGGAAGCAGTTGTAACACAATCTTGGTCACAACGGCCAATGTCCCCTCCGATCCGACGAGCAGACCGATGAGGTCGTAGCCGGTGACGTTCTTCACCAGCTTGCCTCCGGATGAGAGGATCTCCCCCGTGGACAGCACTGCCTCCAGGCCGCGCACGTAATCTTTTGTCACCCCGTACTTCACCGCCCGCGGTCCTCCAGCCCCCTCAGCGATGTTGCCCCCAATGCTGCAACTCTCCAGACTGGCCGGGTCCGGGGGATAGAAGAGACCCAGCTCCTCCACGGCCTCCTGCAACTTTCCGGTAATGATCCCGGGCTCGGTGGTCACCATGAGGTTCTCCCCGTCGATCTCTAAGATGCGGCCCATTCGCTCCATGGCCATGAGGATCCCCCCGTAAACAGGGAGGGCACCGCCGCTCAGGCCGGTTCCACCCCCCCGGGGCGTCACCGGAATCCGGGCCTCATTGGCCACCCTCATCACCTCAGCCACCTCCTCAACACGGGCCGGTTTGACCACCACCTCGGGGAGAAATTTTAGATCCGGCGTCTCGTCAGAGGCATAATCGGCCCGGTCGCCCTCTTCGGCCAGAACATTCTTCCGGCCGACAATGCTCTTCAACCGCTCTAAGATATTTTCATCTACTTTTGCGTACACTCTTCACATCCACCTTTTACGAGGTCCAGGACGAGCGGGCACTTTTCCTCCCGGTGGAGAATTGTAACAACAGTCCGCACGAAAGGTGAACCGCCGAGATGTTGTTCAAGGTTACACTGAAAATAAACAGATGATACACGGTCAAGAGAATGTAGATAAATATGATGAAGAGCACGGCTTTTTTGACCCCACGAGCGTGGCGGTAGAAGATGAGCATGAGCAAACAGACGAAGGTGAGCGCCATCTTAAAGACGATGAATTTCCTCGACCCGAGCTGGATAGCATAATCCATGAGGGGATTGAACTCCACAGCCGTGCCGTGGATGAGGTGGTAGACGGTAGCTACACCGTCAAAAGCGCACAGAACCAGGATGATGATCAGGGCAAAGAAGAGCCGGCCGCTGTATTTGTCCACGAAACGGTCATCGTCGGCCTTTCGCCGCCCTCCGCGCCTCCGCCCTCTGAACGACCACCTGAGGCTAAAAGGATTTGTCGGCTTTCGCCGCCGATCCTTTCCGGATCGGCGCTCTGGAACATTTTCAGCCATTTTTCCTACGCTCGATATCAGATTTCAAATAGGGCCGACTCATGTCGAAGATCCCGTAATCGTTTCGCGTGTTTGCCAAGCGCCGAAGGCATTTGGTTGAGCGGAGTGAACCGCAAATACAATGTTATATGAAGTTTGACTCGGTGCCAGTTTCATCTTTTCTTTCCCTTTTTAAGAGCTACTTTCCCGAGCTTATTCGGGTCTACTTCGTAAATATCAAATTCGGCAATGTTCTTATCTGTTATTCCTATTTGATATTCTATACCTCCCCTATGTTGAGGGCTGTAGTACTTATTTTCCTTAACCTCTTTGCTGGATAACACCCAATATACAATTTTATCTACCCAAACCCCAATAAAGATGAAGACATCGGCCATATCCGCTTTGATCTGCTGGAAGTTCATCCATAAAGGGAACCGTGATTTATATCTTAAAGCTTTTGCAACTAAGCTTCCTCTTTTCTTTGTATTTATTGCACCACATGCCTTGACCTCAACTTTAACTCCCTCTATCCATAGGTCATATTGTCCATCATAATCAGGATCAATATCTTTCTCAGGTTTCTTAAATCTATTGTCTAAATCCATTATGTGTTCATGCCACATTTCACCAAATATGCGAGGAGCAAGACCTGGCTTTTAAAAGTTGCTCATTTTTAGAACCCAAAGAATGAGATAATGCTTCCAAATGCTCTCTTAACTGGTTCAAGTCCATTTTATCTTCTCCTTTTGGCTCTCTATTTCGGGGAAAGGATTTCTCCATTGCCATCCCGTTCGCCTTGTTTTCCTGTAAAGTTCTAATCTCCTTATAGTAATTTCTGCAAAAATAGGGTCTATATCAAATGTAAAAACTTTCCTATCGAGCTTTTCCCCTGCAATAAGCGTTGTTCCTGAATGGGCAAAGAAGTCCACAATCAGGTTTCCTTTTTGGCTGCTCGTTAAAATCAGCCTTTCAATTGCTTTTAAAGGTTTCTGTGCATAGCATCCCGGTACATTTTCTTCTAAACGATAAAAAACTTGCTGAATATCTACCCATACATTCCCAGGTCTTATAGTATTTGATTTACTCCGTTCCAGATTCTCTGTTAGTCTACCATTTACCACTTTATAGTAACCCTTTAAAATTTTCGGAATATCAGTATAAGCTACTCTAAATTTTGGATTTCCTTTGACATAATGTAATAGTTCTTGTCTCAGCCACATCCAGTTTTTTTGAGTTCCGTATCCTCTTTGATTCCTTAAGGTAATAAAGTTTTTGGGCTTTAGCTCTTCTAACTCTCTCATCATAATCATAAAATCCGGAAGCGGTTGGAAATTATCTTTGTAATCGGCTCCTATCCATATATACAAATGAGCATCCTTATCCATTACTTTTATAGCATTTTTAATCCACTTTTCTGAAAAATCCAGATAGTCTTGTAGATGCATCTTAAACAAATTATCTGTACTTGCATTCCCTACCGCAACATTATAGGGTGGGTCATTTATGATGAGTTTGGTCTTTTCACTTCCCATTATTTTTCTGACATCTTCAATCTTTGTAGCATCAAGTACACCTACCTTGTGCCCTTTAATGGGATCCTTCCATACATCTCCATATTTTAACCTACAGAGTGGCAATATTTTCTTTTGCAACTCACCATGTAAGTCTAACCGTTCGAGTCCTTCGGTGGTTCTCCCTTTACTTTTACCCTTTTCGATAGGGTCTAAATCGGGAAACAAACTCAAAATTTGGTTCTCTTTTACCCTCATAACTTTATCTCCTTACCATCCGAGCCGAATTTCATATAATGCAGAGTTTCCGAGATGTGAACATTAATTAATAATCTTTCGGGGAATGATTGTCAAGGGAAAAAATGGACGACGTAAAAAAATAAGGGAAATAAAATCACTTGCACTCCTCCGTGTCAGGTTTGGTTCTCTTTTCTCCCGGTTTGACGGGCTCCCAGAGAGCGTATGAATCCTCCCTGATGTCGCATTTCCCTGAAAAGGTATACTTTGAGTTGGAATTATACGTCCAGCCCATGTATTGGGAGTCGCCGCCGCCGTGGGTAGTGACAAAGAGCCGATTGCTGAGCATGCCGAAAGAGGCGGCCCGCCTGGCCGGTGTGGGCTGATCGCCGCGGCTGGGATCAACAGGGATCCAGCCGTAGTTGGGCAGATAGACCTCAACCCAACGGTGGTAGACGTCATCCATACAAGCGTCGTCACCTCGAACGGCCACCCCGGCCTCGTATCGCGCCGGTAGACCAGCGGCCCGACAGAGGGCAATGTACAGGAATGAATATTCAGAGCAGGACCCCGTGCCCCGCTTCAGGATCGTCGGCGCGATGTCCCATCCACCAGCCAGTTCGTACTCGACCTTACCGATCTCATATTCGAAGAGCTTGCGGGCGATCCAGTATGGGTTTGCCTCATCCTCAACGACCTTCTCGGCCGTCTCTTTGATGATGGGCTCGTTGATGAAGTACCGCGTCCCTTCGCTCAGGTACGTATCTCTGATCTCCTGAGGGATCTTATCCAGAGGGCCCACTCTGTCCGGATGAACGTAATATCGGAGATCGCCGATCCTCGCATCGACCGAATATTTCGCTCCCACCACCGCACCTGGAGGGACATCTTCAAATATATAGACAGCAACCTTTTGCCCCCATCGATCGGTCTCGAACCTATCGGCCGGAGGGATAAATTGAATTTCTCCCATCAATTCCTGATGTTTCAGTTCTCTTTCAGGCACGGCCAGATAAATCTCGGCCGGTTGTATCTGACCCGGCCCCTGGTTTCTGATGGTATGTGTAAACTCGATATTGGCCTCGCGGAAATTGCGGACCGAATAGGTCTCCTGGCCTCCCACTTCGAGTTTGTAAATGGTGTCGGCGGCGAAGTCCACATTCCATAAATACTTTCCGTCCCAGGCCAGGCCATAGGAGTATGAACCAGGAGCATACAGGGTCATGACGACGATACCCTCATCGGCTGTGACCATATAGATCTCGTCCCTTATTCGATCAGAGACCCAGATATATTTTCCGTCAAAGCATAAGCCTTGTGCGTTTCCGTCAGGAGCATCGTAGGAGGTAATTGTCGTCCCGTCTTCTGGGTTGAGCTTATAGATCTTATCTTCCTTATCGTCCGCCAGCAGCAGATACTGGCCGTCGAATCCCAGATCGCGCGGCGAGCGTCCGGGAGTCGTATACGACTTCTCTGTTATTCCAGTTTCAGGATTGAGAACATAGACAACGCCAGCCTGATACTCATTGACGAAGGTTTGAACGTCCGAGACGAAGAGCCGGCCGCGCCCCCAGACCAACCCTTGGGGTTTAAAGCACGGCGCAGGTAAAGAGGCGATCACTTCTCCCGACTCCGGATCAATCTTATATAACTGGGCTTCCCGCCAGTCCGCCAGCCACAGATACTTCCCGTCCCAGGCCAGTCCCGACGGACATCCGCCCGGAGTGGGAAAGGATGAGACCACATCGCCGGGTGTGGCGCCGAAGCCCAACGCACAGAGCAGTAGTGTCAGCCAAGTTATTGAAAATAAAGTCTTCATTATCATCCCTCCTCGCTCAGAGTTCTAAATCTCATCTTACTTTACGGGCTTTCGACCGTCCATTGTCAACAGCGAAAAGCCCGTCCGCCAACAGAGACCGGGATGGCAAGAAATTTATGGGCGACAGAGGGAACATGTCTTGACTCCCCTAAAATCGTCACTGATTATCTCCTACCTCTCCACAAACGCGCCTTCGGGATGCATCCGTAGGGCGATGAACGATTTCCTGAATGCTCTCGGCACAGCCGATAAACGAATTACTCGTTGGCGAGAATATGGGGCTTATCCCAAATAGAAACTTAAGCTCTCGACAATGTCTTAATCAGTTCGATCACTTCGCGGCGCCTGTTCTCAGCTCTATCATCCATCCTTCTGAAACCTTCATCCATCTTCTCTAACACTCGACCGTTCTGTTTGAGCAGCTTGGATAATATTACAGAGATAAGGCACCAACGGCTGCAAAATATAGGCTGAATAGAATCTGAACTAAATTCATCTCTTTTGCCACCTCAATCTCTTATTTTGTCCTGTGGCCTAACGCTTGAAGTCCCTCACACCAACCTCATGAGGTATAGCTTCCTAACCTTCTTATCCTCCATAACCTCCCTAATGCCCCATTAGTCTTGTCTTGAGTAATCATATCCTTATTTACAGAAATATGTGGAAATGAGGAAAGTATGTCAAGCAGATTCTTGAAAGCCTCTGTTATCCAGGGCGCAGCCGGTTTGCTCGTATGACCAGATTCAATCTCGGAACAACACAGATGCGATCCTCCACCGACACACCACAGGCTAAGGACATTTTGCCCTTTGGCACTCCGCAAGAGTGCTCAGGCTTCACTCGGAGAGATCTTCGCATTGGCCCCCAGCATATCGCATCTCTCACCTTTCATCTGAAGTCAGCGGAGCAATACCATGCGCTTCGTCTTCGACCACTGACCACTGTCCACTGACAACCTGTAAAAATAGATCCCACTGGCTACCTCCTGGCCAGATTCATCTCGCCCATCCCAGGTGGCGGTGTAATGCCCTGCCTCCTGCGGCTCATTCACAAGCATCCTCACTTCATGCCCGAGAATATTGTAAATCTTCAAGGTGGTGTGGATGGGCCTCTTGCCTCTTGCCTCTGATATCTTGTACCTTGTATTCGGTATCTGGTATCTAATATCTGTTAATGCATTAAATGGGTTTGGGTAGTTTTGCAACAGAGCGAATGATTCTGGCATTGACTTGCCGGTTTCCTCATTGGATAGATTCATAACACCTCCCAACTCAAGCGCACTTATTCCTGCATAGGTAGCGAACCACGCATATTTGTCTGACAAGAAAAAATCTGTCACCCAATTGTGTAAGAGTCCATTTGATTCACTAAGATGAAGCTGTTCCTGCCGAGTCTCAATGTCGAAAACCTTTATGCCGCCATGAGGAACTATTGCCCAAAGTAAAGACTCTTTAAGGAGCATCTTACTTGCCTTTTGGTCAATGAATGTCTGAACCGTCAAGCTGGCCTTTGAAATTTTTGAGATTTCTTTCCCGCTGCCGAGTAGATACGTACCGCGGTCAATGAGGGTCTCAATAGCTTGCGTATAGTCTCCGATTGAAATTTTCTTTATTTCGGTCGTCGTAAGTGTATTTCGATCCAATTTAACAAGTCCGCTTATTAATCCTCCGCCGATTTCCTGACCAGAAAAGCTGAGCCATATAATATCACCGTCCAATACCAAACTCGAAATTCTTGGTGTACCAAAAGTATTCAAATCAGAGGTTAAATCTTTTCTGGTCATTTGACCTGTTTGTTTATTGATCTTGTAAAGACCGAGGTGGGCGCTCACCCAAACATAACTGTCATCAATAACGGTAAAGAATACAATGAGTGAGGACAAATATGACTTAATCAATCTCAAAGTTTGACGATCATACTGGAACAAACCCTGATCCGTGCTAACCCACAGATTATCTTCGTCCAATGTAATTCCTCGGATGTCGCCTGATAGGACGTTCATCGTTTCGACTGATAAATTGTTTTGATTAATTACCACCAAATGGTTCTTTGTGCCAGCATACACTGTTTGGTTGTCTCCACTGACTGCATAGCAATACGGACTTGGGAGAAATGGAGTTGAAATCTCTTCAAGTTGGAGAGAAGATTTCGGTGTCCTGTAAAAGTGATTTCCTTTAACGACATAAACATCTGTAGCATCAACTGATAGATTCGCATTCATCCAGTCATATGGAAGAGCAATTGAATTTTTCAACATCCCTCTATGCTTGTCAACCTGAAAAAGATGTTCTCTACTATCCGTGGAATAACCAATACACCAAATATCCTCTTGATCTGCAACCACGGCATGACAGGCTCCAATGGTGTCTTCTGCAATCACAGAAAAGAGTTTCGTTCTCTTATCGAAAGTTACAAGACCACGATCGCCTGCAATCCATAAAGCATCGCCCGTGTTTACCAGCGACCAGAACCAATTAACATAGGGTCCTTCAGCAATACGAAAGTTTTGAACATCATGAGTGGCTTTTTCCAATCGGGAAAGACCTCCTGTTGGGGGAGGAAATTCAGGAATGAATATTCCACCGAAAGCAGTCGCTAACCAGAGACATTGTCCATCATCGGCAATGGAATAAATATAATTCTCTCCGAGTCCATCAGCCATTGTAAATCGCTTCAGAGTGTCAAGAGAGGATCGTTCGACCTGAAAGAGCCCTCCATCTGTACCGACCCAGACAACGTCTGCTTCAGGATAGACCGCATTTACGGTTGGACGATATTCGGGATAGCGAGGATTCTCAGGGAACTGCATAAATGGAGTAAACTGCTCTGTTGTCAAATCGAATAGATTGGCACCTCCGCTTTCAGTTCCAACCCAGATTACATCTTCGTCAACAAAAATGCTTCTGCACCAAATTTTTGATAATCCTTCTGCAGTTGTGTATGACTTCCAAGAATCAGTGAGGATATCATATCGCATGAGTCCCCCTGTCCCCACGATCCATAAGACATCGTCACGATATGGGTCAACAGCAATAGAACGGCCCCTTAGTGGGACAAAATTGTGCCATTTCAACTGATGTTGAGAATAAGAGCTGCAAAACAGTCCGAATATGAAAGAAATTGTGATGAGTATTTTCTTCATCATTCCCCCTAAAAACTTCCGTGTTTGCGAAGCGCCGAAAGCATTGATTGCGCGACGTGAGTTGCGAGTCGTTTATGTACTTTTTAGACGTCAATTTCGTTCAAGTCCCTCCCTAACAGATCTCGTCCAACCCAAAGGTCATCCCGTCCCGGGCGGCGATGATGGTGAGGCCGGTTTCCTTTGAGAGCTGTTCGGCCACCTCCCAGGGCTTGGCCCGGACGACAGTCATACCGAAATGGGTCAGGATGGCCACTTTAGGTCTGACCTCTTCAATGATCTGTCGGGCCTCGTCGATGCAGAGATGATAGTATTGGCTGGGCTTGAGGCGAACGACGCTGACGATGAGCACATCGCCTCGATAGTGCCGGCTCAGCTCCGGGAAAAACTTCGTGTCGGTGATGTAGGAGATGGTGTACTTTGAGCCGAAGAAGTTGACCCCGTACGTTTCGACGTCTCCGTGATGGTGCTTGACCGGAGGGGAGAATCTTATATTTCCGATAATATACTCATGGTTTTCTTCCAGAATCTGAATGTCGTTCACATATTCACGCACATATTTGAGAATGACGGGGTCTTCGTTGAGCGCATCGGATGGAGCAAAGACCATCCCCTTTTTCTTGAAGCCGCCTTCGGTCATGGCTTCGATCATGGCATTGATGTCGTTGGAATGGTCGAGATGTTTGTGCGAGAGGAGAATGCCATCCAGTTGCCTCGGATCGAGTTTCTCCTTTCGGGTGCGGCATTTCACCAGCGCCCCTGGCCCAGGATCGATAAACAGGTTGGTATCATCCTGTGTGAGCCAGATACCCCCTGAGGCCCGAATCTGTTTGGAGACGACGACGCGGGCCCCGGCTGTGCCCAGGAAGATGATTCTGTCTTTCGAAGTGGGCATGAGTCTTTGATACGGGGTCGCTCCTTTTTATTACCCGCCCATGGCCGCCGTCAAAATTGACCTCAAATCTTCATCCGAAGGCTCTCTGGGGTTCAAGCTCATGCTGTTGCCCCTCGAATCGGAAATGACCTTACGGACGTCGAGGTCGAAACGCCCCAACTCCCTGAACGTCTTTGGGATGCCGACCTGTTCTATGAGCCCCTCTATGGCCTCGACTGCCTTTTGCGCCTTCTCTTCGATCAAATCCCCCTCCTGGCCCATGGCATCGGCCAGAAGGGAGTACTTCTCTACTCGTGCAGGCAGGTTGAACCTCATCACGTGCGGCAAGAGTATGGTGCATGCTGTGCCGTGGGGAATGGAGTAGAGGGCTCCGATGGGATGGGAGAGTCCGTGGGCTGCACCCAGGCCGGCGTTGGAAAAGGCCAGCCCCGAGAGCAGACTTCCCAGCGCCAGAGCGTTCCGAGCCCGGGGGTCCTGGCCCTTGGACACAGCCTTGGGGAGATGTTCGAAAATCAACTGAACGGCTCTGTACGCCATTGCGTCGGTCACCGGGCTGGCCGCCTTGGAGACGTAAGCCTCTACGGCCTGAGTGAAAGCATCCATTCCTGTGATGGCCGTGATCTCTGGCGGTACAGTTGCTGTCAACTCGGGATCGACGATGGCCTCCTTGGCCAGCATGTGGTGGCTGCGGATGCTTCTTTTGATCTTTCGCTGGGGATCGGTCAGAACTCCATTTTTGGTCACTTCGGCTCCGGTTCCCGCGGTCGTGGGTACGGCGATGAAGGGCAGGCCCGGCCTTTCTATCTTTTTGCCCTGGTGGTACTCCTCCACTGAACCGTCATTGAGGACCAGGGCCGCAATGGCCTTGGCCGCATCCACAACGCTCCCCCCACCGAGGCCGATGACCACATCGCAGGCCCTCTCCCTTGCCCTCGAAATGCCCTCTCCGACCCTTTCCAAAGAGGGCTCCGATTCCACACCGTCGAAGACCACCACCTCCACTTGCGCATCGTCCAGCAGACCAGCGGCTCTGTCGAAGGCACCCGTCTCCCTCATGGCCCGCTTGCCCATCACCAGCAGGGCTCTCCCCCCGTACTCCCCCACCTCCGGCCCAATTCGGTCAAGACAGCCGTCTCCGAAGATGATTTTGGTCGGAAATTGTAAGGTGAAGGTGTCGCTCACGCTCTATTCAGAGGCCTAAGATGAAACTCTGCCCCGGATTCCAAAACGGCCGCCGCGGGGTTGTGAATCGCGTTAGAATCTGAATCTGCGGCAGATCCAAGATTTTTCAATACACCAACACTCCAGTGCTGCTGTATTTCGAAAAAGCTCTGCGTCTCCCTGCTTCTGTGGGCTATGTCTTCCGCTCCTTCTTTCTGGCGGCAGGAAAGAGGATGTTGTTCAAAATGAGCCGATAGCCGGGTGAGTTTTTATGCAGGGCCAGGTTGGTCGGCGGGTCACCGACGTGGTGCTTGTAATCCTCTGGGTCGTGCCCGCCAAAGAAGGTGAAAGTGCCTCGGCCCGCATTCCCGTGAAGATATTTCACCTCGTTGGTCCCCTCCATTTCGCCCAAAAGAACGGCCGATTTTTTGATGGTCTCCCGGTTGAACCCGGTGGTCTGGCCCATGAATCCGTTGACGACCGGCACGTGGCATTGGGTCAACATCGTCGGGACCGGGTCGTATTTGGCCGAAAACTCGAAGAGGGTGAAATAGTCCGCCTCCGGGCCGAGGGCCGGACGAAGGGGGGTGGTGTCGATGTTCGAAAACTCGTAGATGAGAGGGCTCATCACCAGTTTGAAATTCTCGAAGGCGAAAGTCCTGGTGAAATCGAGCTTCGACTGGCAGCCCGGCTCCGGCGGGTCGCCATCAAAGACGCTGTCCACGATGTCCGTAGGCTCGGCCGCCAGGGCGATATCGTAGCTGTCGGTGGCCGAACACATGGCGAAGAGAAAACCGCCTCGAAGCACGTACTCTTTGATCATCTTGGCCACAGCCAGCTTCAATTTGGAGACTTTATGAAACCCTAACTTCTTGGCCACGGCCTCGTTCTCCCTCACCTGCCGTTGATACCAAGCCGCATTGCGGTAGGAGCCATAGAACTTCCCGTACTGGCCGGTGAAGTCCTCGTGGTGGAGATGGAGCCAGTCGTAGTCCTCCAACTCTCCCTTGAGAACCTCCTCATCCCACAAGACGGTGTAGGGAATCTCGGCGTAGTCCAGGGCCAGGCTGACGGCGTCATCCCAGGCTTCCGCGTCCCGAAAGGGAGGGGCGTAAATGGCGATGGCTGGGGCCTTCTCTAAGAGGACAACCTCCATGTTGTTCTCTTCAATCTCGTGATAGATTTTTGCCACCTCTGCTCCGGCAATGACGGAGAAGGCCACACCTCTGATGCGAGCCTCCCTGGCTACGGCGTCGTCGTAGTCCATCATGAAAGATCCACCCCGGTAGTTGAGGAGCCATTCCACATTGATGCCGTGCTCCAATGTCCAGTAGGCGACACCGTAGGCCTTCAGATGGTCCGTCTGCGGCAGATCCATGTGGATCAGGATCCGGTCTGCCGAAGCCACCGACGCCAGAGAAAGGAGGCCGATCGCCATCAAAAAGACCAATCTCATTCCGTAGGTTCTCATATCTTTCTCACCTTTCAGTATCCCACGACAGTCGGCTGCACATGTGATAGACGTTTAAAACTTAACCGAAATGAACGTGAGAAGCAAGAGAAAATTGAACCGAGGTCAACATTTTCCTCGACACGTGGGTCAAAATGTCTTATACTATCAGATGAGAAGGGACGAGAAGGCCTAAGAGGGCTCAGCGCGCACGGGGCTAATGGAAAGAGGAATGGAGAAGACGCTCAAGAAAATACAATCCGAAGTTGAGAGACTGAAAGAGGAGGTGAAACGTCTCCAATCCTTGGTAGATCGACGGGAGGTCACCATTGCCGAGACGCTGCGGCGGCGGGGCTTCACTTTCGGGAACGACTGTCCCATGGGGAACCTCGTCTATCCCCCTCGGCCTACCCCGCGGATCATAAACAAGTACTACGAGCTGCTGAAGAGGTACTCATTTCGAATTGTCCTCCGGGACATCATCAAGTACAGAGACGGATTTGACAAGGGCGACCTTCTCCATTACTGCGCCGCTGAGAAGGTGGAGGAGTATTTAGGTTTTCTGACCAGGAGTGGTATCGTCGAAGGAAAATCGGGCGGGCGATACGCCCTGTCGAAGCCGGACATCGACAGTTTCGGGGGGACCCTGGAGTGGTTCGTGGCCCAGATCTTTCGGCGGCAGTTTTGCTCCGTCGCCTCCTGGGGGGTGAAGGTGTTGGATACGGACCTCGGGGGCGACTATGATGTCATCGCCCGGGTCGAGCAGAAATTGGTCTACGTCGAAACGAAGTCATCACCGCCCAAAAATATCCACCAGGAAAGCATTGACGAGTTCTTGGGGCGATGGGAGGATCTGAAACCCAATCTGGCCATCTACTTGGTCGACACCCATCTGAGGCTCGAGGATAAGATCAACAAGATGTTCCGCTGGGGATTGATGGCCAGGCATTCGGCGCTGAGAAGGAGAAGAAGGCTGATCAAGAGAATCTACGATCGGATCTTCCTCGTCCCCGGCAACATCATGATCATCAACAGCAAACCAGATCTTGTGACGAATCTGGGCCACTGTCTGAAATATTTCTTCGGGGTGATCGATCAGACGTCGTGGTAAATGAAACAGCGGCAAATATTCCATCCGCTGGGCTCAAAGAGGGCACTGAAAGAGTCTCTTTGAGTCAGAGGGGGAACCTGAAATTCTGCTTATCTTGCCTGCCATTGTGAGGAGCCCTGTGTCTTCCTTAACGGTCAATGCTCTCACCTGAAACCACAGTTATGGCTGACTCGTTGGACGTCCAAAAGACGCCGATTGATGTTACGACCTATCTGCTGAAGAGAGGCGAGATTGGAGATGTCTTTCCCAATGCCAAAATCTTCATAGTCATTGATGGTAGTTTCGCTTCTCCTTGAAATACTGGTTCACATCACACTCCTTGTAACTGATGAGGGGGGTTCATCCGTAGGGACTTGGGTTGCCCCTGTCCACCCTTGCAAAGGGAACCCTGCTGAGTTATCGATGAGAATAGATGAGTTGAGACCTGATTTTAACCATAGGGTCGATGATCTGAGTGATAATGTGAATGGAAGGATAGGCGAGCTCAATGATAAAACGAATAGAAGATTCTCCCATCTTACTTGTTTGACGGTGTATCTGAATTTCTGAGATTTTGGCAGAAGGATTCTTCTCTCATTTTATGACATTCAGCGCTTGATCCAAATCGGCGATGATGTCATCGGGGTGCTCAGCACCGACGCAGAGTCGGACCATGTTGGATGGAACGTCCGCCATATTACGGGCCTCCTCTCCCTGCTGCTGATGGGTTGAAATGGCCGGAATGGTGGCCACCGATTTGATCCGTCCCAGATCCGTAGATCGCCAGATGCGTTTCAGATTGTCAAACATGACCCGCGTAGGCTGCGCTCCACCCTCGACCCGAAAGGAGATCAGATGTCCGTAACGGTTAACCGGCTTACCGTAGTCGTACTCCGAATCGACCAGGATCATGTATTTGCTGGCCAACTCGTGGAGGGGATGGGACTCCAGTCCCAGATAATCGACCCGCTCCACCTTGGGATGCTGCTCTAAGAATTGAGCAACTCTCATAGTATTCCGACTCAGAAGATCCATTTTGGATCGGAGCGTCCGGATGTCGTTGAGGGTGAGAACGGCCTGGATGGGTGACAGGCACGGGCCGTTGTCGCGGTTTGGGAGAAATTTTACGTATTCGGCAAAGTTCTCCTGCATGGGCGGATTGTCCACTTTCGTGACAATGTTTTTCCGGGCGATGAGCGCGCCACACATGCCGAAACCGCTGGTGGTGAGACTTTTGCTGGCACTTTGAACCACGATATCGGCACCACGGGCTATGGGCCGGAGCAGGGCGGGGGTGGCCACAGTACTATCGACAATCATCGGAATGCCCCGGGAATGGGCCAGTTCGGTGACCGCATCGAGATCGAAAAAGGCCTGGCCTGGGTTGGAGGGCAGCTCGCCGTAAAGGAAGCGAGTGTCCTCATCGATCTTCGCGGCCCATTCGTCGAGATCGTGAGAGTGGATGACCCAGCGGCACTCGATGCCCCGGTCGGCCATCTTGCGCTGGGCGAACTGCTGAAAGGTGCCACCGTAAACCTGACAGGTGGCCACAAAGTTGATCTTCTCATCGAATCGCTTCGTTTGTTTAACAAGGAGCGGATCGATGGCACTCATGACTGCAGCCATGCCTGATGCAGTCGAGCAGCAGGAGGCTTCCACATAAGAGCCGTAGGACTCCAGGAGGGCCAGAGTCCATTCGAGGTAATAGGTGGAGGGGTTGGCGATGCGCGAATAGCACCAGGTGGGGATGAGATAGGCCAGAGCGGCTTCCATCTCGTCGGAGTCGCGATAAGCCTGGGAAGCGCTCATGAACATGGGTTCGATCACAGCCCCCTGATTGTTGTCCAGAGCCTCCTCAACGGTGTACAGACCATGGACCGCTATGGTATCGAACTTCCACTTTCTGACAACCTCCTTCACGTACCCTTCGCGCTCAGCAAGCATTCTTTTTGCCTGCTCCACATAGCGCATCACACCTGGACTGTATGATTGTTCCTT
>JBHIER010000024.1:0-14891 GCA_046760705.1 bacterium | reverse complement strand
ATGCCGCAATCTGGTACGCCGTCCGCATCAGCATCTATCCCCCTGCCATCGGCATTGGCACATTTCCCTTGCACACTCCAGGAGGTGGTATCGAATGTATAGCCATCAATATCAGGATACTCATCAAGCTTATCGGCAAAGAAATCTGCCATCACCTCTATTGTTCTCCTATTGAGAGTATCTCTTGGGCAGACAAGGCAATAGTTGTAGCGCCACTGGTCTATTGTTGAAGGGTCGCCACTTGCATGCGTTGCCGCATAGGCTCCTGTTGGGAAATCCTGACGAACCGCATTTGCGAGATACTGAGCACGAGCTACTTTTATGTAGTCACCATCAATATCATTGCCAATTTCTTTAACATAAACTTCCTCCGTAACACTCCAATCAGATACACTGCTTCGTAGCTGAACATCGTCATCCTCCCTGAAGCAGGATATATCTGACACATAAATAATAGTATCAGAAGGTGTTATTGGCTCTGTCTGGCAACCAGCATAGAGGAGCCAATGTCCAGGAAATACAGCCACGAGGGGAGGCCCAATTGAAGCGGAATCAGGACTCTCAGGGTCCCTTGCCCACCATCCCATATATAAGATACCTAACTTGTTAGGCCATCGCTTTTTGAATGCCACTAAAGTATCAATTTCCTGAGGCATCCCCACTGCAGCATGGAAATTAGCAAGCTTGCCCATATCCCAGTGAGGGACTTGAGGATGGTTCGCGAAGCCCAGGTACTTGAAATTCATTGTCAACGGGTGAGAATCCTCTGCCCCTGAGGAATTGTAACCGCACAGTATAACCGTGAAACATAAAATCATGGTCTTGAACATGGACGTCGCCCGGATCATTCTCTCACTCTCCTCTCACGGCGAGCACAAACCGATGCCTAAGATAACATTGACTATTCCCACAAGATCCAGAACATCGATGGTTTCATCTCCGTTGCAGTCAGCCGCCCAGATCTCATAATCCGTGGGTGGTTCAATCTCTAAGATGATGGTGACCGCTTTGAGAACATCCAGAATATTGATTTGGCCATCTCTATTGACATCACCCCTTGAACCTGCCATCCCCTCAAACTCGATCATCACGATCTTCCATTTACCGGTTCCTAAAGCTGTATCGACAAACGCGCCGAAACCGACCAATCTGCCACCATCAGGGGACCAGGAACAATCGGCCATAATGACCCGTTCGCCTGTGTGTTCAGGATGTCCAAGTTCATTAAAGTAGGTCAACCGATTCTTGTCTGATCCGTCGGCATTCATGAGCCAGTAGTCTGTACTCAATGTCGCTCGCCACTGGTCAGGGATAAAAGAGTACCCCTCACTACACATCCACACGATCTCACGCCCGTCAAGCGAATAGTGAGCATGCTCGTCCCATACATCCTCAGTGGTAAAGGTCAATCTCTTCAATTCGTGGGTGTAGATGTTCATGCTATAAATATCCATATATATCTGATGCTGTCCTGGTTCAAGATTGCCAGAGAATATGATCAGGCTGTCGTCTGGTGAAAACCCATGGCTCTCATAGAATGTTGCCTCTCCAGGCTCGAAATGCTCGGTGCTATCCAGCCTCGGCCCACTACTGTCTACAACAAACTTCGACAGGTTCAACCTCCATTGCCCCCAGTCTCCTCTACCCCCTAAGTCCGCTTCTCCGTTCAGAAGTTCGGACCAGAGGAGTTTAGTGCCATCGTGGGAAAAATGCGGGTGAAGTACCCCCGAGGTGGGGGTTGTATCCGAATATGTCTTTCTGGTGGGGAGGTTTGTCAATCGCGTAAATGAGGTGTCCTGCAGGTCCACGCACCAGAGATCACAATTCCATCCCCGCCCAGGGGTGGAAACCTCAGACGAGACGAAATGTCTATCGTCAGGATCAAAATTCTCGTCCTTTTCCGCCTGGAATACGATGTAGTGACCGCTCAGGTGCCAGACCGGTTGCCCGTTGTGCTTCTGAGGTACAAACCCCGGCCTATCCGTGAGGCAAACCACCTCTTCCCCCTCTGGGGTCATGATATAGACGTCGTAGAACCCGTCAGCCCCCACCCTGTCAAAGGCGATGAGATTGTTGCCAGAATGGGACCAGTCCACCCGACCACCGTTCTCTGTGACCGTCCATATGGTATCAACTGGGTAATCGGAAAACTCCACCCCAATCGGAGGATCTACAAACCATAGAGCATAGGTGATCTCCGCCATCATTGCATCGATAAACCATAATGCCGCAACAACCAGAATAGAAAGAACAACCTCTCTTCTCTTCCAACTCATGCAATCGTCCCTTTCCATGTATCTTGTAGAGTCTAACCTTCGTCGCACGAGCCGATACCTAAAATGACTTTAACTATCCCCACCACATCCAGAATGCTGATCAACCCATCCTGGTTACAATCGGCAGCCCTGCATTGATAGCCCTCCATATCCGCACAGCTATCCTCCAGAATGATGTTCACTGCAATGATCAGATCCAGCACATTGATTTCACCGTCACCGTTGACATCGCCCTTACGGCCCACGTATTTTTTGAAGACATCCCCATTAGGTCCGGTCCCGGCATAAAGATAACCGTCTCGGGCCAGCAACAGCGCCTGAACCGTCCGGGCACCCGGCAGATATCCCGTGCTGTGCCACGACACCCCCCCGTCTGAAGATCGATAGACGACACTGTCTGGCCCAGCCTCAAACCCTGCGTAAATACTTCCGTCAGGAGCAGGTGAAACAACCCGCACTTTTACCGCATGCACATCACCGACCATTATACTGCCCGTCGTATCCCAGGCGATTCCCCTATTGTCTGATTTCAAAACATAACCACCATGATCGTGGAACCATGATCCTGCATAGAGGAGACTGTCCACCCCCTCTGTAATCCAGTAAATGCCCTGTGATTTAGCTTCAGGAAAAGGGAAGCCAGTTGAACATGGTTCCCAGTAACTACCACCATCAGTTGACTTCCAGGGGTATCCACCAGCAGCAGCATAGAGTGTACTATCCCGCCCCTGAAAGAGATGATGTACAACATGGTAGATAGGATAGAGAAGGTCAAAATTGTCTCCTCCATCGGAGGAGACAAATATACCCCCTCTGGCACCGGCAAAAATCCGTCCGTCATAGGTCTCAAGAAAAGCGGTAACCTTCTGGGTTTGAGGCGAATCTGATTTTGTCCAACTATTTCCATCATCCGTACTCTTAAAAATAGCACCCTCGGGATATGTCCCTACCAGGATGTCTCCTGAACTTGTTACAAATAGAGATTGAGCAATGAGAGCACCTGGTAGAGTATCAAGTGGCTCCCATGAATCACCTCCGTCTATCGACCGATATACAAGCCCATGAACAGAATTGTAAAGCGTAGAAATAGTGGCCGCATACAAAGAACTATCTGGGTCTTCTGCCAGGGCATAGACCAGCCACGCACCGGGCAGTTCACCTGTCTTCTCCCAATCGGTCGGTGGCCTGAGTATCAATTCTGGCAGGGGAAAGGAGTCCAGATAGGCTACCCATACCTCCTCATTTCCTCCTGAGACGAGGTCGCCCTCCCCACCCGTAAAGAATCTTTTTCCGTCATAAGAAAGACATGGAGAACAAGCATTATGGCTGCTATTAATAGGCGGAGGCATGGGCACAGGCACGCTCCACTCTCCGGCATCCGTTGAGGTACATACCCAAACATCAGCATTCCCCCATCCTCCAGGTCTTGGACCCTTAAAATCACTGAAATAGAGGGTCTTACCGTCGGGTGTCAAAAAAGGACATACCTCATTGGCTGGTGTGTTCACAGGCTCACCCAGATTCCAGACCGTATCCCATTCACTGTTTGTCCGGCTAGCCACCCAGATGTCAGAATTACCATAGCCTCCAGGTCGTCTGGAGACAAAGTAGAGAAATTTCCCGTCGTATGAGATCGCTGGATCAGCTTCTGCGAAAGGTGTGTTCACAGGGTAAAGGAGCGTCTCCGCCTCAGTCCATTCGAACCCGTTCCAGATCGACCTCCAGATGTCACCACCCCGACTAAAATAGAGTGTATCACCATCAGGCGTGACACAAGGACGGCGTTCTTCCTGTCCTGTATTGATATTCGGCCCAAGGTTCTCCCCTGGACCCCACTCTCCTTTTATGCTATCCCATTCGGAGACATAAATATCATAGCTCCCATAATGACCATGGACCCGGTCCCGTGGTGGTCCTATCTGATCGTCAACAGCAATGAAATAGAGCTTCTTACCATCTGCTGTTATCCAGGGATTACACTCTGGGTTGTAATTGTTGCACTCGACACCAATGAGTTGACTCCATGGGGAATCTGAGAAGACTGGCCAAGGATTGCACACTTGAGATTGGTCTGACTTTTCTATCTTTGCTCCGTGCTCACAAGCCTGAAGTGAAATCGCACATCCAGTGATCAAAAAGGCCATACCTAAGATCAAAGTTTTAGTCCACATCTTGTCCTCCTTCCGAGTCCTTACCCTCCAATAATATGGTTTACGATGAGAACCACATCCAGCACATTTACCTCACCGTCTCCATCAAAATCCGCCGCCCAGAACTCCCTCTTATCAGGCTCGTAAAGCCCGAGGATGATATCTACGGTGAACACCACATCCAGCACATCGATCTCACCATCGCCATTGACATCACCTTTCAATCCCAGGGCGGCGAAGATGGCCGGCTTATAGGTCCAGAACTGAAGTTTGGTCAGGAGATCGGCGCGGTCGTTCTCTGTCACGGCCTGGGGCAGGAGATCCACCGAACGTAAGGCCACTGGGGCCGGCCCCCCCTCCGTCAGGGCGACGTACTCCTGGGCCATCAGATCCAAAAACTCGGCCGGGTTGACGGTCTGCCCCCCAACGGCCACCGAGGACGGGAGCCGGTCGGAGAGCAGATCGGAGACCTCGGCAGCGGCCTCCAGCACGTCGACGGCGGAGAGGGTCCCCGGGGAGACGCTGCCTGTGTAGTGGGTCGTGGGACCCAATAGGTCGTGGGTACAGAGGCTGTCCGGTAGGCTGCCTGTTTGACGGAAAACGCTCAGGGCGCCCGCGAGAGCTTCGAAACTCTCGGTCAGGGAATAGGGGATGCTGTCTGCGGTTACGTATTCCGGCGGATAGCCGTTGGTCCCCATGGTCTGGCTCAGGGTATAGCATATTTCCTCAAGAGCATCCCGGGAGATAGCTGGACCCGGACCGTTCTGAACCGCAGTGTAGAGATCGTGCATGGTGACGAATTGAAGGCCCAGGTTTCGGGCCAGCAGGAGTGCCTCTTCGTAAAGGGCCCAGATCTTCTCCCGATCGTCGGGTGGATGCTTGAAGAAGTCGTGGTCGTGGACGAGGAGGGCCGCCACCGGCATCGGGCCGTTGAGACCGGACAGTTGGGCTCGCACATGGGCCAGGTACTCCTCGATCCGGCCATTCAGGGCGGCGTCCACCAGGGGCGATGGGCCGAGGGCCAGGCTCACCGGGCGGTTGAGGACTCCCAGAAACCAGGCGTCGTTGCGACTGGCCCCGGTGTTGCCCTCCAGGCCGACGCCCATGCGGGCACCCAACTCCTTGTTCACCGCCAGGATGGAGGCCTGAAAGAAGCGGCCGGTGGAGAAGGGATTCTGGCCGAAGACAACCTGCCAGGCGGCCATGCCCCCGACGTGCTCCCCGGTAGTGGGGTGGCACCCCTCGGCCTCGTAAGTGCGGACCAGAGCTACGTCCTCCTCCCAGCTCTCCCCCTGGACCAGATCCACCAAAGAGGGATACGGCGGGCGGTTGGCCCCGTGGTAGTTGAGACCGTGAGCCGAATTGAGGAGACGGGTCACCGTCTGCGGGGACCACTCGGCCAGCTTCTCGGCCGCCAGACCGGTGAAAAAATAGTCCGCCCGCTGGCCCAGGCCCTCCATCAGATCCAAATGGCGGTTCAGAGTGGTCACAAACTGCCCGGAATCGGCCCGGCTGATGTGACCCGGCGGGCCCCAGAGGTAGTTGGCGTTGTAAGCAACCAAAAGATAGGCGGTGGCACCCTCAGTAGGAGTGACTCTACCTGGGCCGGGGATAGCGCTGAGAGAAATACCCATCCCCGTGCAAAGAAGCATCAGAATGCCTGTCTGCCGTGACGGACACGGCACAGGCAGGAAGGACCACCATCTGCACATCTTCTTCACCGACCAAGAATGATGTTCACGATACAGACTAAATCCAGGAGGTCAATTACTCCATCCTCCACACAATCTGCCCGGCAGTGCTCCGATTCATCCGGATCGTAACGGCCGAGGATAATATTTACGGCCAGCACCACATCGAGGACATCCACCGTGCCGTCCCCGTTCACATCTCCTCTGGCACATCCCGGACCAGGAGCACCAACAGGACTGAGTATGAAACATCCAGCATAAAAATCACCGAGATAAACCCTGCCGTCAGGACCTACGTCTATCTTCTCGGTGCCGGCCAGACCACGCCTCCCGCCTGAACCTGGATAGACTGCTATCTCTACCGGTGAGCTCGGATTTTGGAGAACAACCAACCCTTGGGTTCCCAGAGAGACGTACACGAGACCATCTTTTATAGAAATGTCCTCAACCGGCCGCTCCCCTTGCCATTCGCCCAAAAATTCAAAGGCATCACCGGTGAAATTGTAGAAAAGCACCCATTTGCTACTCAATTTCCCGCTCACCGCCACCAAACTCCCTTCACGCCCAATGGCCGTAGCCTTGCCGAGCACAGAGACCGATGTGTCGGCCAACACGATGGCTGAATCTCCCGAAATACGGAGAGCCGCAATGCGTTTATCATAGGCGAGAAAAAGAGTATCTCCGAAGGCCATAAACTCCCTTATCTTTGAGCCATCAAGAAATGGTCCCACAGGAGTAAAATTGGGGCAATCCCGAGGGTCAATAAGCCAGAACCCATCGTTCCCAAACTGATAGGCAATACGAGGTCCATCATCAGTGATAAGGAAGTCTACACAGTGAACCCAGTCCAATAATCCCCCCGCATTCACTCTCGTTAGAAACTCAGGTTCTCCTCCTTGATACCAGGGAGCCAGGTTATATACCTCAAGGTCGTTGGATGACTTAGCCACGAATGCAAGTGTATCAGCAAAAGCGAAATCTGTGGCAAATGGCCCAGGAAGGCTGCTTATTTGAACCGGGTGGGATTGGTCAGACAGATCAAAAATTCCCACGCCGTAACCTTCCCATGCCAGCCACAGAGTATCATTACCAATTTTGGGCCGCTTCCCCCATCCACCTGTGGGATGCACAGCTATCGTGTCCGAATCGTCAAAAAAGGTCTGCCCGCTGGCCAGACCGGAGATGTCCATCCATCGGATACCGAACCACTCCGAGGCTATGGCCAACGCTGGCAGGTCTTCATGAAGGGAGACATCAAAATACAGTAAACCCGGGCAAATATGGCCAATAACCGGCAGTGAATCGGGCAGACAGGTTCCATCCAAGACCGGACAATCGATGGTCGCAGAATGGTCTAAAACACCGGCAGTCGTTACCAGAAAGAGGGTATCATTGCGAGACTCAAGGCCGGTGATGATGGCCGTGGCGGCGACGAGGAGATTGCCATTAATGGTATAATGAGCCACCTCTTTCAAACTGTCATCCTCTATCTGGAGGGCAAAAAAATCGCCCGTCAACCCGAACCCGTCGCTGGTCCCACCGCACACATAGATGATGTCATCCCTCAGGTCTGCAAAACGAACATCTTCCACTGTCTTTAGCAAATCGTTATAAAATGAGCACATCAACTCCGGGGGTAAGTCAGCCCTGTACAATTCCACAACTCCCCTTGTCCCGAGCCTGCGGCAGACAGCTATTCTGTCACCTCGCCGATCTGCACCGGTGGCATTGCCGTCGGCAAATCGCCCAAGTTCCACAAATTCATTTCCGGTGAAACGCAAAATCCGGACCACAAAATCATCGGCGAGATAAATGGTGTCAGGTGGCACCAGAGTGATATCGAAGGCCGCAGTATCCCCAGGAGTCTCCAAATGAGCCAATACTGGTAAGTCCGGCAGATGAGAGGCATCAAGCGCCCACAGGCCATCATGATTCGCAGCAACGAAGACGACGCTATCTTCTCTGACCACGATATCGTTGATGAGAGACCTGAAAGGATGGGCGGCGAGCACGCTGTCCACCGACGGATCTGTAGCATCATATATCCAGAGGCTCACTCCGACACCAGCATAAAGTCTTCCATGAGCAAATTCAGTGCGAAAGGCCGAACCACCAGGAGTTTGCCCCAGTAATTCCAACATCTCTGCGGCCCATGAATCGCAGTGATTCACACCAGCCATCATCACAACAGACATTATGAAAATCCAAAACGCCCTCTTCATCGCTTACCCCCTTGTGAAACTGCTTCACTCTGGAACAGGCGGACAGGCACCGATGCCTAAAATGACGTTCACTATCCCCACCACGTCTAAAACATCGACGCCACCGTCCTGGTTGCAGTCGGCTCTGCATTTGGCATCCGACACCAATGTGCACGGGGTTAAGACCTCGGTCACCGCCGCAACTGCGTCCAGCACATTGATATCACCGTCACTGGTAACATCACCCAGGGGTTCACACGGGAATACAAACGTTTTCACCCGATAAGCGTAAATGTCTGTATATGCTCCGTTTCGATTATCGTGCCAGACGATGACCGCGTTGATCCAATCGCCCCCCACGTCTGGTGCCACGAAGCTTGTCAGAGCAGGGTGCTGTTGGTCTCCGGAGGCGGTGCTGACGGACCTCCCGTTCGCCGGCCAATCCGTGGGAATCCTGCCATCGCCGTCTGCCCGTTGGATATAGATGTCCCAGTGGGTGGTGTTGCGGAAATCCTGCCAGGTGACGAGGGCACCGAACCTGTGATCGTAGACTATATCGGGCCGGGTTTGATCGCCCTCTTCAGTGCAGACGGGCATCCCATCTGTTGGCCAGCAAGGGGGAATTTGCCCGTCTCTGTCCACCCGCTGGAGGTAAATGTCCCAGTCGCCATAACGAGAATCTTGCCAGGCGACGAACGCGCCACGGCTGCCGTCGGTGGCGATGACAGGGCCCCATTGATCGTTCTGGGCCGTGCACAAGGGCCTCCCCTGGGGCCACCCGTCCCCATTGACGCGCTGAATGTAGATGTCCCGGTCATTACCACCGCGAAAGTCATCCCAGGCAATGATGGCGCCAGCATCATCGTCACTCACCAGCGTCGGATTCCTTTGAGAGTACGCCTCTGTACACACACCCAGGCCGTCTGCTGGCCAGCGAGGATCTACCTGGCCGTTGCCCAACACCCTCTGAACATAGATGTCGGAGTCCCCGGGTCGATCGTCCTGCCAGGCAATGATGGCCCCACCCTCTCCATCCGTGGCCATGGCCAGAGACCATTGATCGCCCGTGGCCGTACAGATGGCCCTGCCGCCTGTCGGCCACCCGGGGTCTGGAGCTCCATCACTCCGCACGTGCTGGGCGTAGATATCCAGATCGCCGTGGCGATCATCCTGCCAGGCGATGATGGCTCCCCCACTGCCGTCCGGGACAATTTGTGGATAACGCTGGTCGCAGCCGTCACCACAGACCTGTGTCTCCCACTGCCGGACGCCGTGGGATGAGACCAGGGCAGCATAGATGTCCCAGTGGCCGTACCGATGGTCCTCCCAAACAACGATCACCCAGCCGTCACCAGCACTCATAATCTGCGGATGGCCCCGGCCCTCGGCCGCCCATGAGACCTCTAAGTTCACGGCGCTGTCCTCATAGGCTGGACGGCCTATCCATGCCCCGTCCACATACTCCGTTGTATCCAGAACTCCATCGGCGTAAATTCGCTGCGCGTACACGGCTCGGGGGTGACGGATATCCCCCTCCAGCCATTCGCCCTTCCGATAATCCTCCCAGACGACGATGGAGTTGCCCTCATCATCGCTCACAATCTGAGGTTCGGTCTGATCGTCGGTGGCCATAGAAACCAGGACATTGATCGCCTCCCCATGGGGCCACCTCGGTGGCTCTGGCCAGGGCGGGAATGCGGGACAGGGATATCCCCCGGGGTGTTCCGGGTCTGGGGTGGGATCGTAGCCCCGATTGGGAGATGGCGGGGCCAACGTTGGCAGGGTGCCCAAGATGTAGTTGACCAAGTCCGCACGATCGAGTATGTTCACCTCCCCATCATCATTGGCATCGAGGGTCTCCCCATACGGTGGAATTGGCCAACTGTTATATACAAAGTCCATCATCATGTTCTCATCGTTCCAGTCGACGGTGCAGTCGCAATTGACATTGCCCCGACCTAAGCTCGGGGGTGTGGGGACCACCTCGATGGTCAAGGTATCGCAGTCGAAAACAGATGCGCCGGTGTGCGATGTCGCGCAGCACCAGACGGTGTCGATCTCCCCGATCTGAGCCTCCGGGGGGATATACTCAGTAAAATTGCCCACAAGGTAACAACATTCCCAAATGAATGGATCCAGGAGAATTTCATGGGGAGGCCAATCCCACCAACCTTTGAGGTCGTGAAGTTCAATGGAGAAGGTGTCTGGGACAGTGTCGGTGTTCATGATTTGAAAGAACATACAAATTTTCCCTCCCGGCAGCCACATGACATCCGGTCCGGCAATGACATCGACCCCGCAGTCCTCAATTCTTGACAACTCTGAGCCTAAATGACAGGAAGAGCTGCTCAATTGATGCGTTGACCACGGAGAGAAAGAGACGTGAGTGCCGGCTCCTTCTCTTCCCTCACCCACGCGTCCGGGAGCGACAAGGGTTAAGGTCATCAAAGTGACTGCAACAATGAAAATGACTCCGTTCCGCCCTGTCACCTCTTCGCACATGCGAAATTACTCCCAATCTCTCTTATACTCAATTTCAAAGCAAATCTCATGCCAAGCAATTCAGAAACAGATCAAAATTCATAATGACCTTCAAGACTTTGAATCACAATAAGATACGGGGTTATGAAGCCGGCCTATCTATCTCTATCTCTTTCCGACTGAGTTCTCTCCGTCTCACCCCCCAGAAAGGTGGGTCAAAACAGCCCCACTGTTGAATTTCCTTTCTGAACAGTTTCAACAGATACAGACGGGCAAGTACCAACCTAAGATTATGTGTCTCATTAAAATACAATAATAACTTTCTTCAGTCAACTTTTTTGGAATAAAAAAGCCACCGAGTGCGGAGAAACTCAGTGGCTTTTCGAGCTCCAAGTATGGAGATTGCCGATCACTTGACCAACAGCATGCGCTTGGTCTTCTGAAATTGTCCAGCTTCAATCCGATAGAAGTATATCCCACTGGCCACCTCGTTACCTGCGCTGTCTCTGCCGTCCCAGCGGACGGTGTAATATCCCGCTTCCTTAGCCTCATCCACCAAAGTCCTCACCTCCTGCCCCAGAAGATTGTAAATCTTGAGGGTGGTGTGGACGGGCGATCTGAGATTCCCGATCCCGTCTCGGGACGGGGCTGGTATCTGGTATCTGATCTCTGTATACGGATTAAACGGGTTGGGATAGTTTTGGGAAAGTGCAAACTCTTCGGGAACAGATGGTGTAGGATGAGGGAAGTCAACATTGGTGACAGCATGAAGCGAATCGTATAAATCCTTCATACGGTCCGCATTGACCCCAAGCCCTTCCAACCCTTCGCCAATAACCAGCCCGGTGGCCAACTGCAGTGTGTCTCCAGAGTCTATATTGTACGGTCCGGCTGACAGGAGCACCCGGTAATCGGAAGGAGGCAGTCCCCAGTCGGTAGGATTGGGCATAAAATGCTCCCCTCGCATCGAGGGATGTATCGCGGCCATGTACTCGTATTGCTCCAAATCTGTACCAGGATCGTCCGGATTGGGCCACCAGGCGTGGGAGAAAGGTTCCCCACGAAGCAATCTGATCCCCACGTATCCGGTGCAGCGGCCATTTTCGCCGGTATCCTCTTCTGGTGTCTCTGGGTCGTCGGCATCGTACATATAGGACATGGCCCGATCGATGTCATAATCGACCAGGTCATCGCGATGACAGTCGGTTGTGTCCCAACTGGAGACATCGAAGTCGAACCACCACCCGATGTAGACATTTTGTAGATCACCCCGAAGTCCGATGTTGTGTATAGTGTAATCGAATATGATGAAGTCGCCATATTCGGATGCGCTCCAGCTCAGACCTCTCTGGGCAACCTTGATTCCAAGAGGGATGTGGTTGTGGAAAGGGTCTTCTTCAAGATCATCGTATTCTGTGTAGCTGTCCTGATCAGATAATCCGGGTCCCAACTCAAATGTACTTCCCTCGCTGGGCAACCAGTCCCGGCAAAAAAAGAAGTATGAGCTGACGGCGGTATCTGCCCCAACCACGGTGCCTACCCAAAGACTGCCCTCGAAGAGATAGTGATTACCTGAGCCGCCAGGCCATTCGCATGACGGTCTCCCTGTCGACTCCCAGCAGCAATCACCGTAGCTCCCGAAGTTTGAGATCGCACTCCAGAGGTTCCCCATATTGTGAATTTTGATGTCACGCGGAGGTCGCTCTCCCACGGATAGAAGATAAGAATCAACCTTTTTGTTCATCTCTCTGGCGACGGCCTCACATCTGATAATGGGCAGCGAAAAAGAATAGAGCAACAGTGGGATGAACAAGCACCTTTTCATGACAGCACCTCTTTCTGTATCTTTTTGACTCTATTTTAGCAACAGCATCTTCCTCAAACTCGTAAACTCTCCAGCCTGAAGCCGGCAAAAATAGACACCACTGGCCACATCTCCGCCAAATTCATCCCCTCCGTTCCAGATTACCGTGTAGTATCCAGACTCCTTGGGTTCGTCCACCAAGGTTCTCACTTTTTGACCTATCAAGTTGAAGACTGCTAACCTAACATGAGAGGGCTCAGAAAGACCGTAGCTAATCTCTGTTTCAGGATTAAAGGGGTTAGGGTAGTTCTGAGTGTGCCAGAAGCTTGACGGGTGTTGCCCGTCTCCCAACATCTTCGAACTGCCACCAGGACTTTCAGTAACGCAATGTCCTATGGTAATTAAGACAAAATCCCGCTTGACACCGGGAATCTGTGCAGAAAGAGAGAAGCTGAGTTCGATTTCCTCACCCGGAATCAACTCGGCATAGTTTTCGTCCGCAGAAATCAATCTGTCCGTCACTGAACCCACCTCTGAATGAACTGCTGACACCAATTGGCATTCCCGCTCCACAGTGGGAACCGGCTCCGGTCGAGCCAATCCTACATAATCTAACTTGTGGTGGGACGTCCAAAACAACCGCAGCCTCAAATCATAAACCACACTTTCAAGATACGGTGACAGATCGACCAGCTCTGTTGACCAGTTCGCCCTGGGGGGCAACACATCGATGTCCGTCCAACTGCCTTCACTTTCTATCTGAAGTACAATCGATTCCTCTTGAGGAGGGGGAGGGGGTTTCAGATCAGCTACTCCCTCAAAGTAGATCTGATGAGAGGCAATCACCCTGTCAAACTCGAGAACCAACCAATCTGCCTGGTATCCATCGAAGAATTCGCCATCTCTGCTACTGACTAACCCCAGGCAATCGGTTCCCTCATCATCGACACAAGAGACAGGCAGGATTCGTTTCTTATTGGCGATACTCCCCGTCCTCAGCTACCAGCGGCTGCTCCATCTTGTAGTAATCGGTGACATCCAGCTCTGATCTGGTTGTGTCCTCAGAGGCAGGCAAGATATTGTTGTCCTCAGTCCAGTCTATTCCATCCCAGACATAGACGTAGGGACAGCCACTGCTGCATCGTGTTGTTAGCTCGTAATCCCTGACTATATCGCGGTCATTTGCCCACCAGAATTGGTAGCTAGTGCACCAACCATCAAGGCTTATTTTCAAAGTATACGTGCCTGGCTCCCACCAATAATGCCAGTGAATAGTTAAGTCTCCTTGTGCGTTTGTGTATTCTGTTTCAAGCAATGTGGAGCCAGGAGGGCCATATAACCTACAACAAGCAAGAATCGCTGGATTACCGAATCTGTCGTACACAACGCCACAAATCTGGTAGAAGTCAGATGCCCAGAGTTCTTGGCTACTGACCAGAACCAATACGGCCACAGGCAATAACAAAAATAATATCACTCTTCTCATGATAACACCTCCAATCTATTTAGGAGTGGTCCCAGCATAGATTGTGCCGTCGCTTGTCTTTAAAAGGCAGAGAACCTCGTGGCCCCCTGAAAGGACAGCCGTATTTTCCAGCTTAGACCACCATCTGCGGACCAAAAGACCACACTGCCAGGGCCCGGTTGGAAGCCAATAAACAATCGGCCATCGTCATCTTCAAGTAAGTCACAAACCCCTGACTGCGTGTACCGGGCCGATGATGATTCTTCTCGTGCTGTCCTATACTGCTCCAGCCGTGATGCTCTTGAGGACATAACCGCCGTGAGCACGAACCCAGCCGGTGGCCCACAGCGTGCCGTCGCGGGTTTCGGTGATGGAATTGATGCTTCCCACTTCATTTGGGGGAAATGGGAAATTGGTATAACCCCATTTTACGAACACCAATCCTTTCACCGACAATTCGTTGCATCAAACCACCTCTGACCGGCCAAAATTTTCACCCTCGCGACCCATGTCACCGCTTGAATTTAGACACCCCGCTACCCCCTGTCAATACAAAAAATGTCGCATTTATACAACTTTTGTCGCCTTTTGCCCTAAAATTGAGAGACATCTTTCCGATAGTTTCCGGGAATTCAGCCAAATCCTCTTTTGAAAGTCTGAGTAAGATGCCATTCCGACCCATAACCGGACTTTTGAGTGGTGATCTTGACCATGATCTTTTTTCTCTTCCTTCAGACGGACATCCTCCCAAGACTGGTGCTCGATCTGTCCAAAAGGCGGCTGAAGAGCCTTGAGAGGTGTCTACGACTGCGAAATCAACCAA